>JBAUOG010000538.1:0-9312 GCA_049579625.1 Bryobacteraceae bacterium | reverse complement strand
GTTTCGGCTCGTATCACAAGCATTTGCGAATTGGTGTAGCGCCACGTCCATTCATCCGGCAAGATGGCGGAATAGACTTGATATGCTTCAGCCACCGAGTACGTCTGCGCAGGCTGCTCATGGCTGGTTTCCTGTGAGCACTGGGCAATCGATAATCCGGAAATTGTCAGTATGCTTAACAGACTTCTCATTAAGTCGACCCTGAATGGACGTACGAGCCGCGCGGTGGGTTGCCTGTTGGCGGCGTTGGCTGAAGCTGCGGCTCGATTCGCATGATTCCAGACGATATCGCCGTTTCACGGTCGCTATCTCAGACTGCACAGCGTCGTACGGTCATCCGGGCGATTTGCAGGACGAAAGGTTTCCTGGTAGTGAACGCAGCGCATCCAGAACGAGAACGCCTAGAATGCAGGAGAGGGCCCCAATGCCGTTGATCCTTCTGGCTGTATCTCTGCTCCTTACACTGACTTCGGTTTTCCCGTCGCTCTGTGTCCAACCTTGGCGGCGGCACGTCACAAGAATTGCAGCAGCCTCGATCGTTTTCCCAACGTGCGCATTGTTCGGCGTCGGGTTGTTTCAGTTATTCATAGGCCGACTGCACCTAATGAGACTGATTGAAATTGGTCTCGATATCTTCGTGTCTCTGGCAGCCGGGGCAGCTGGAGCTTCTCTCGCCATCCTGTTGGTAGTCCGGTTCGTAGAAAACAGAAACTTGGGACAGATCCGAGCGGCTCAACCAGAGGATTCATCCTTGTCTCACCCGAGGCCTCACTGGTAACGCTCCGGACTAATCCGGAGGCTAACCTTCGATCAGGTGATGGATCTGATCTCTATTCCAGACGACAACGCCGTTTCACAGGCGTAATCTGCATTCGGTTTGGAAGCAGCGGCGATTTCCAGGCTATGTCGAAGCTACGGCGGTCCCGGAAGCGTGGGCGAAAACTCAGGGCATGGGATTAACATTGACGTTGGGCTTATTCGGCAACGCAGATTCTCGGTGTGTCGATTTTTGAGACCCGCGATCTGGCGAGCTCGGGGAGTGATGTTCAACGAACTCGATACACGGACCGGCGTCCCTCGTCAAACGATGCTGTTTCTCCTTCAGCAGTGCCTCGTACCTTTGGGCACAGCCATTCTTGGATTGTTGCTCTTAGAGCCATTCTTGCCAACGGGAGGTGACCCAGGCTTAGAGTGGCCGAAATCGATAATGTACGCCTTTCCCGGTTTTGCGGGATTCCTACAGGCGCGCGTCGTCCACTCCAAATGGCGTGGTGCCGTACGGACAGGGCAATGGATCTGGGTCCTTCCCGCTTTGTTTTGGTCACATGACGTACTCATTCTGGACCAGAACATGCCGCTCGCAACAAGAGTCGCAGATATGTTTCGTCCATCGGGAGGAGGAGAGGGGCTCCCATTAGCCCTTCAAACTATCCCAACGTTAGCTTGCATTTGCTATTCAATTCAGATGTTCCTCGCTGCACGTGAGCGGCGTGTCCTCGATCTAAGAGACGGAACGAAAATGGAGCAGCGGCGAAAAGTCCGGTTGTGACTGGTGATCTGCCCCGGATTGGCAGGAGGGTTCCAGACGATAACGCCGTGTATCGTTCCTAATCCGGCGAAAGTTCCCGCATCGAGACTTCCGGGGAGCGTGGCAGGGCGGCAGCCCGTTCTCCGAGTGTCTGACAATTCACGCGGTGCTCGTATTAGCCAGCGGGTTAGACGTCAAAGTGGACGCCTTCCGCACGTGGCCTTCCCCTTGGGAAGGATTTCAAGAACGAGTTGTCCGGCTTTTGAGCAGTATGCCCCGCTGGAGGAAACCTGGCGGCGGATTGGGCAATACGTTCGACGCTGGAACCGGCTGCTCGGCGCGGCATTCGTGGCACGAAAACGAATCGCTCGGGCGGTGACGGCTGCTGATGACCCAGCTGATGATCGCCGATCCGTATCCGAGCGCAATCGAAGTGCGCCTTATGCCCGTGCATGGGATCTGCAAGCGCTGAAGGGCCTGTTAGTTGACGACCTGGGGTTGTCCCAACACTCTACTGACCAAGCGGTTGCTGAGGTTCGAAAATCCGGCAAGTTCACGACGATCGACTCTTTCCCTGCTGAACTTCGGGAACACGACTGGCGCCGCTGCAGTCGCGGGCATTAAAAAGGAAGCTCCCGATAATACAAATTAACGTCGCGGTGGACTGCCCGGCTGCCGTCCGTCCGCAGCCTGATCGGCTACCTAAGTCAGGTAGATTCCGCCGTTCACATTGATTGTTTGGCCGGTGACGTAGTCCGCATCGGAAGCCAGAAAGGCTACCGCCTTAGCCACGTCTTCTGCGCTGCCGAAGCGGCCCATCGGAATGCGGCTCTTAATTTGGTCTTGAACGTTCGCCGCGACGTTGTTGAACATGTCCGTCATGGTGAAGCCCGGCGCGACGGAGTTCGCGGTGATGTTGTACTTCGCCAACTCTAGGGCAATCACCTTCGTGAATGCCATCATTCCGCCCTTGCTGGCCGCATAATTGGCTTGGCCAAAATTGCCGGCTTCGGCCGAGTAGGAGCTGATATTGATGATGCGTCCGAACTTCTGTTCGATCATCGACGGGATCGCGGCACTCGTTGTGTAGTACGGGCCGTCGAGGTTGACGCGCATCACTTCATGCCATTCTTCATCCGTGAGCTTTCGGATGGAGTGGTCGCGCGTAATGCCGGCGTTGTTCACCAGGATGTCCAAGCGGCCCCATTCCCCCACGACCCGTTTCACCACGTCGCGCGCCGTGGTCGATTCGCCAACATGACCTTGGACCAGAATAGAGCGGCGTCCCATGGCGCAGATTTCTTTGACGACCTCCTCCGCCTCGTGCAGCGCAGCGTTATAGTTGACTGCCACGTCCGCCCCGCGCCGCGCTAGCTCAAGCGCAATCGCGTGACCGATGCCGCGGGACGCACCCGTTACAAGAGCGCATTTGCCGGCCAAGGTGCCGATTCCGTTTCCATTTCCATTGGTTTCATGCATAGTGATCTCCTTATCTACAGCCTTTCGAAAATTGCCGCAATTCCCTGACCGCCACCGATACAAAGTGAGACCAGAGCATAGTGGCCTTGAATGCGATGTAGTTCGTAGAGCGCCTTGACGGTGATCAGGCAACCGCTGGCGCCGATGGGATGCCCGAGCGCGATCGCGCCGCCATTGGGGTTGGTCCGGTCGCGCGGCAACTCGAGTTCTTTAATAACCGCCAGTGACTGCGCTGCAAACGCTTCGTTCAGCTCGATCAGATCCATGTCTCCCAGCCTTAATCCGGACTTCTGCAAAACCTTGCGGATTGCACTCACCGGACCGATCCCCATGTACTTCGGCTCAACACCCACAAGGGAATAGGCAACTAGTCTAGCCATCGGCTTCAAGCCGCGCTTTTCGGCGGTCTCGCCGTTCATCAAGACCACCGCGCCGGCGGCGTCGTTCAGCCCCGAAGAGTTGCCGGCCGTCACGGTGCCCGTCTTGCTAAAAGCAGGTTTGAGCTTTGCCATGCCCTCCAGCGATGCATCCGCCCGGGGATGCTCGTCCGTTTTGAACAGCGTCACGCCTTCTTTCGATTTGAGTTCAACAGGAACGATCTGCTCCTGGAAGCGGCAGTTCTTAATCGCCGCTAGAGCCCGCCGATGACTCTCCACCGCGAACTCGTCCTGCTCCTCGCGGGTAATGTTGTACTTGGTCGCCAGGTCCTCAACGGTGAGACCCATGTGAACGTTCTCTAAGGGGTCGGTCAGCGCCGCATTCATTGCGTCAACCACGGCGCCGTCGCTCATCCGTTGACCCCAACGCATGGTGGGTAGCCAGTAAAGCGATCGGCTCATGCACTCGGCCCCGCCCGCCACCGCTGCTTGCGCGTCTCCTAGCTTAATCATCTGCGCCGCGGAGACGATGGCTTGCAGACAGCTTCCGCACAGCCGATTGAGCGTCAAGGCCGGAGTCTCGACGGGAAGGCCCGCGTTGACGCCCGCGACGCGGGAAATGTACATGTCCTTCGGATCGGTGTGGATCACGTTGCCGAAGACGACATGGTCAACATCTTTGGGTTCGATGCCAGAGCGCGAGACGGCTTCGCGGGTTACGATTGTCGCCAATTCGGACGGAGGTTTGTCTTTCAAACTTCCGCCATATTTGCCGATCGCCGTTCGAACGGCGCTGGAGAATTACGACATCACGACGACTGTCCATGAAACCCTCCTTGTGGGTTAAGAACCCCTGACTTGAGTGAAAGAACTCACCCTGAACGATGCTGCCGGGATAATCTGACTGAGAACAATGGACCGGGCGGGTGAAACGATCCGGTTCAATCTGTGTAATGGGCAATCGGAACACCGTTGACCCGCCTTCGCTTTTGCTATTCGGGCCGGGAGCGCGAGTGACTCAGTTCTGATCCTGATTTCGCTGGGGCTTGGCACTCGATGGGAACGCGAGGCGCCGTCGTGTAACTCGGCAGCGCTGATCTATGTTTCAGAGTCCCTGCCCTTCGGTTGAGGCCTGCATAAACCAAGAAATGAACCTAGCCGATGCCGAACCCCGGTTTCTGCGGTGTCCCCCATAGACCTCCCCAGCTGCTGGAGACATGCTTTCCACGGTGCGATGCCACCCAGAGTATGCGATATGCCCCTGAGGAAATCGTGGCCTTCCAGAGGCTCTATCGTGCTCTCAACCACTTTGCTCCGGTGGCGATCGAAGTGCTTGGTGGCCTGCACAGGATGACTCGACCCGAATGAAACTCAGCGCTGGCGCACAGCAACTATTAGGGCAGTTGTGTAAGGCGAAAGACGCCTACCTATTTGGGGCGCGTGACACGGTTGCGCCGTTTAAGCTGAATTGCGGTTCGGCCTCTTTCTCCGTGCCACGCGAGGCGGTGGACGAACTATCGATCGCCGGTTACCTAGATCGCACAACTACTGGCGCGGGAACGCTCGTTTTCGTATCCTTCACGGTGTCGGATGAAGGCCGTGCCAGGTTCCGATTTCCAAACTAAACAGCCAAAAACGCAAAGTAAATCCAGCTTTTGCCTGAAATCAGGCGCATACTCGAACCAGCCGTGGAACTATACAAGCGCGAGACCCAGCGAGTAATACGGATGTTTCTCGATCACGATATCACCTTCGCTGAGTGTCGCTCTGCGCTAGATGCCGCGCTTGGCTCACTCCTCCCCACGCTGCGCGTCGAACAGCGCGCCTCTCTTCATGATCTGATTCTGGTGAATGAAGAGATTGTGGAGAGGGAACGACAACGGTGCGGGCCAATAGAGGAAGTTCACCGGTAGGGGTAGATAAGTCAGGCACTAAAACAAACGCTGTGGCGGTGGAAGAAGAACTTGCCCGCGATCCGGGCCGCCGCGCGATCCGACGCCGTGCGCACCTTCAGGTCCGGATCGGGTTTGGCACTCGGTCCCGATTGCGTGGCGGCGCTGGATAGTTATCGCCAGTCGCCACCATGTACGGGAACTGTCTCAACGGAGAAGCCCGTTTCAGGCGGCAAACGCAAGAAGAAGACTGCTGCCGCTCAGGTGTACGGTGCGCACGGGTTCTGTACAAACTGGAACTACTCCAACCTGCTGCTAGTGCGTACCGTCAATCTCCACCTTTGTGTTCAACGGCGCTCCAGATTCACATTAGCCGCCATATAGCACGAGGGCAGGGCTACAGCGTTATCACGAGTGAATCACCTTTGTCCAAAAGGAGGCACAATGTGTATGGGAGTGGATACCTCCGAAGTCCCTTCCACCACGATTGAGCTTCTCTTCTTGGATCAGCCACTCTGTCTACAGCTTCGGTTCGGAGAACGATTAAGTTCTTGTGCAGCAGGTGATCGACAAACGTTATGATGTCTGAGCTGTTCCACCCCGTCCTCGTGTTTATAAAATGGACCGCCAGTGACCCAGGAGTATGACTTCGGGGTTGCAGCGTCAGAACCTCGATGACTTCGTTTTCGGCTTGACTCATTGTTCAGGACTTGGAGACCTCTCCTGATGCTACTTAACTATAGTCCCTATTTCAAACAGATGCAGCGATCCAGCGCAGCGAGTCCTGTCTGAGCTTCACGGCATCCCCGAAGCCATTCTGTTTGGATCAGGAGAAATGGATGACCCTTTCAAGCTCATGGCCGGATCTGAGTCGATCTTGGTGCCACGCCATATTGTGGACGAACTTCTGAGCCAGGGCTATCTAGAAGGTGGAGAAACTGGAACACGGGCCGGACAGGTTTACATGTCTTTCAGCCTCTCTGACGAGCCCCGCTCTGCATGCACGCTTCCTGAGTAATGGGGGCGGCACCGTGAGTGGATGATCCTGAATCAGAGAAGGCTTGGGCAGAAGAGCGCAGAGTGGAGCGGCCCAGGCGAACTTCAGAAGCTCCTTCACCACTGCTGAACTAGCATTGAGTTTTCGGTCCTTCGCCGAGGCACTCCAGTTCCTTGAGAAGTTCCCAGACCTTCTGTACTAGAACATCACCGGAGTGCCCGTCTTCTGCCACGGTTCTCCAAACTGCAATCGTCGGCCTAGTGAAAGCCCTTTGCGCTTGGAGAAGTCGATCATATGCAAAAAACACTTGCATATACCGCTCAGATCCATACGGTGGGGTTTGGGCCTTCCTGACATCCAACCCCAGGTTCGAGATGACCTCATCGGTCTCCTCGACTAATGCGTGGGTAAGAAGATCAAGCTCATCATCTGCTACATTCGCTTCGTTAAGAACTCCCGGTGCAGGACCGGGTAAGGTGAGTGTCATGGGTTCAACTCAGAGACTCGACGTGACTCGGATCTCCTATGACGAGAAAACAACGGCACCAATGTTCCCTGTAAGCGCAATAGACACGGAGATCCATGCGCACGGTGAGCACTCAAATCTCCAAGTGCCTAAGTGGTTGAGAGATTGGAAGGGCCTCACCGAATGAGGCCCAGGACTTGAGGTGTATAGCGCAAACGGTTGGGTGGAATTGAGTGTAGGCGCAGCGTCACGCAATTGCTTGCCGCATACGCTTAGGAAGTGGGCTTCGTCGTCAGATGTTTCGCCTGTCTGCCGAGCTTGACGATCTGCCGTGCGCCAGCAGCGTTTCGACACTAGGATTTCCCCGGCTACTATCCGTGGCCAGAGAAGCTGCTATTTCGTTCAACTTTCAACCCATCAAGTGTCACACGGCTTTGGCCCCATGAATGCCGTGCGGAGAAGTACGCACTTCGAAAACGTTGCGAAATGCCCAAAGGTGGCTGGCCATTGTACCGTCTTACGGTAAAGATCGAAGCTGAAAGTTGCCGGAAGACCCTAGCGGTCCTGAAACGGGTCCCGAAGAAGGCTGAGCAGTTTATCGACCTCGGGATCATTCTGGATATAAAGTGCCGTTACAGCACCACAGGTGGGACAGGTGAAATTCTTGTTTACCTGAATCCAAGCGAGACTCTTCTGCGTCTCGCTTCTGCAACCTTGACACAGTAGCGGGATGTTTTCTTGATCGAAAAGATCCACCCGGCGATGATATCAGTTTGAAGCGATCTTGCTAATCGTAGGTTCCCAAGCGACGTCCCGGCTGTAGCTTTTTCGACGCTTCCTTCTCGTTTTCCTTACGCTTTGCTTCAACTTTCTCGGCGCATTTTATGCATATCGGGACGCCGTGCCGAATAGCTGAGTGCCTGCTCCGCAATTAAAACATTTGCTCATGTTCTCTCCCTTACAGCCGTGGGAAAGAGAAGCCCGAGCATTTGCGGTACGACGGCTCTTGGGATCGGGTGTAGCCTGTATTCTACAGTAATTTGACATTGCAAGATCTGTTCGAAACCTTCTGAGTCGCACGGATGGTTGCCCTGTTTGTTTCTGGAAGACTTGAGATCGATGCGTTAAACGCTGATGATGCGTTAAACGCTGATTAGGTTAAGAAAGGCCGAGTCGTGTGATGCTGATGCGCCTTTCCCATCTCTTCCATGACGGTTTCGTAGCTTTCCGACAACAAAATCATGAGAGAGACATGTTGCCTTCGGGTCGCTCTATGAATCTGCTTCGGTTCGAGGATCCGCCACGGTTACGAAGGCAATCCATACCACGATGGAAGTGTGCCGTAGGGTGTTGACTGGCGTCGTCGTGTGCACGGCGGTGCGGGTTGAGAATACGATGCAGGTGAGGATGATTTGCTACCGCTGGGAACAAGCTATTCAGAAAAACCTTCCAACTCTCCGCCTTCATGCAGCGCAGCGGATACTCGCGACGCTGCCAAAGGACAGACCGCATGAAAGGAAGCCAGCAGGACAAGAACATCGAGACCCATCGGCTTATAGAACTGTCGAATCAAAATGGTTTAGATTTCCTTGACATTGATCTCGATGTCGCGACGACGTTCATGGACATTGCTGAAGGGTCGATGAGTGAGGAGACAATACACCGAAATCACAAGAACGCACGCAAGGTGTACGAAACTGTGGCGCGGCTATTGCCAAGACTGAGACCGGACAGACTGCAACGTCAGGCGATCGATGAAAAGCTAAACCTCTTGAGAACCCGCCTGCAAGCCAAAGGACAACAGTTCTAGGTCGTGCTCGCTATCGTTCTTGCTGTAGGAGAACGCGATGGATGAGGCCGTCTCGAGGATTACGCCTGAAAAGTCCGGTTGTGACCGCTGATCTGCCGCGGAATGGCAAAGAGGATTCCAGACGACATCGCCGTGTATCAGTCCTAATCCGGCGAAACTTCCGACATCCAGACTTCGGGCTCCCGTCGAGCCATGAACCAGCGATCGCGCGCCAGCCCTCGACCTACGCCACCTTCCCGAGGATGAAAGCCAGATGCGCCGCGCTTAAGCTCAGTAGGCACGCGCTCGTTTTACTTAACTGCTGCCACGGTCGGGTGCTCCTAAATCATGCGTGTTTCAGAACGCCGTGTCGAGACACTTCCATATGGCCCTGCGAACTTTCTCGATGATGGAAACGCGGCCAGCGCTGCGGATCGTGCTGAGCCGGCTGGCTACTTGAAAGAGGTGCGATTCCGCGATCATTTCGTGTAGAGTTCCAAAACGAAGAGCGCCTTCTCATGAAGGCGCCCCGGTTGGATTAAACGATAGGTGGAACGACCGAACGCCGCCCCGCGCGGTGGCGGGGCCGATTCGCTCGCCTTGTGTTGTCCTGACTTAGTGATGCGGTGGCAGCGGGCCGGTGCCACCCCCGCCACTGCCGCCCGACACCTCGTCGAGTTCTTCGTTTTTCAATTCTTGTTCCTCCGGCGGAGGAGCGTTTTCCAGGTCCGTCTTCTGATCATCCATTAATGCCTCCAGCGCGGGTTTGCCGCGATAGTTCGCC
>JBAUOG010000537.1:0-3025 GCA_049579625.1 Bryobacteraceae bacterium | reverse complement strand
ATGTACCCCGGTTCCTTGAATGCCAGTTGTACTTCCGTATCCGGGCGAATCTCGCCGGAGTAACGCCATGCCGGCCGGATTTCCTGGGTTGAAACCATCTCCGCTTTCACCGGAACGGGTTCCGGCTCAGTTGGCTGTTCCTTGCGGCAGCCAGTCAAAATGAGAACAGCCGTAAAACTGAATATCGGTAGTAAAACACGCATTACTCTTCTCCAATCGCTTTCTTTAAGTTCGCCCTGGCTTGCCAAAATGCCGCCAGAGCCTGCTGCTGCCGGCTGTCGGCCGAGGTAAGATCCGACTGTGCGGAAAACAAATTGCTGCTTAATGCCGCTTCGCGTTTGAACTGCTCTTGAACTTCCTTGAGCTTCTGTCGTGCCGTGCGTTCGCTTGCATCGCTCAACTGCAAGGCGCGCCGGGTGTTTTCCAACTGGCGCCACGCGTTTCTCACCTCGACGAGAATCCCGCGCTCGCTAGCGCTCACGGCAACTTTCGCTTGCTCTTCTTTCACTCGCTTCGCTGCGTATTCTTGTCGCTTGCGCCCCCAATCCCAGGGCTCCCAAGTAAGTTGCATACCTGCGAAGGTGATATTGCTCGGCAAAGCGGGGCTGAAATTCCCTGTGGTGGCGTAATTGAATGCCAGGCTTACGTCCGGGATGTTCTCGGCTTTCTTCGCCCGCGCGTCATAATGCGCCTGCTGGACCTGCAACGCCGCTTTCTTGAGGTCCGGCCGGTTCTTGAGAGCTTGTTCTTCCAGCGCCGCCGGCGCTTCCACTTCGTTATCCGCGGCGCCGATCTCCGTAACCCGAAACGCCGTATGGATGTCGCGGCCCATCAGGTCGTTCAGTTTCTCGCTGGCGGACGACACCTGGTCCTTCGCATCGCTAATCGCGTTCTGCGTCTTTAAGAGCTGTGTATCCGCGCCCAACAAGTCGGATTCGAGAATCGTCTCGCGCCGGAGGTTCACTCCGGCCAAGCGCTTCGTCTCTTTGTAAAACGGAAGCGATGCCTCCAGGCTGTCCACGGCGCTTTGCGCTTCCACAACCGCGTAATAGGCCTGACGGACCCGGTCAATAACCTCCAAACGTGTTTTCTCCTGGTCTTGCTTCGTCGCCTCCACGCCAAACTTCAACGCCGTCAATTGCAGATGCAAGCGGTATTCCGTTGAAAGCGGCTGGAGAACAGAGGCAAACACTCCAGCCACTGGTTTGCGCGCGACGTCAATCTTTTGATCGGTCGCCGGAATTGGACCGACCGAGGGGTACACACCGAGCGAACCTTGTGGAAACGTGACCGAAGGTTTGGTTAGCAGTTGCGCACCAAAGGCAATGATCTGTGTGTTGGCAAAGCGTTTCGTCTTAGCGGCAGCCAGGTCGTCAGTCGCCCTGAGCGTCTCCAGACTGGCGGTCTTCAGGGCGCTGTTGTTGGCAACCGCTTGCTGAACCGCTTCGTCCAGTGTCAGCACAGGAGTGCTCGATTCCTGCGCCCGCGCCAGCAGCGCGACGGCCCCCAATAGTACGGTCCATCGCACTGCCCGAAAGATCGAAACGCGCGCGTGGCGACGGGACATGAGCGCCGCAAGGCACCCAAGGACGATAAGACAAGAAAAGGTGTCGTTTTTGTGCATACATCATTACCTCTGGTGAGAGCTTTGGGAGGCGCTCATGCGATCGAACACCAGCTTGGCGGCCTCCGTATACATGTGTTCCCATTCAGGCTCGCCATCGATCGCGAGACTTCCCAGGCCGTGTGCAACGGCCAACAGTGCAAGCGCGACGACTTCAGACGGATCAGCCGGTACGCCGTTCGTCGCGCCAAGATACCGGCCCACCGAAGCGGCGTACGTTTCGAGTTCTCGCCGGCGGAGTTCTGCGAGGTGCTTCCGCACTGAACGATCTCTCATCGCCCTTCGGGCGAATTCCATTCGCAGGGCGATGAAGTCCTTGAGTCGCCATTGATTCGAGAACCAATCCCGAACTGCGGCGATGCGCTCTGCGGGCTCGCTTATCTCTTGGAACATGTCATCGAGAACTGTAGGTACTTTGGGCCGGCACCTGTCGATAACGGCGAGGAATACCTGCTCTTTGTCGTCGAAATTGGAGTAGAAGGCGCCGCGGGAATACCCAGCCGCCTCGCTGATTTCGTCTACCGAGGCATCGTCGAAGCCTCTCCGGATAAACAGTCTCTCGGCTGCTTCGATGAGGCGCATGCGCGTCACCTCTTTGCTCTCCTGTCGTGTGAGCCGTTTCCGTGCCTTCATTGCGATTCACTCATGAATGCCGATACTGATCTGCGCTCAGCCATCACACGCGAATTTGCATTCGATTGGCCATTCGCTTCGGTGCCCAGAAGGGTGGGGTAACTTGTTAAATCGATGAGAGCTGCTCCGCCATATAGACGGCAGCACCCCAGATCCGCGCCTGCTGCCGGTAGCAGGTGCCGATGTCTTCTGCCGAAGTTCGGCTGGGCACAACGTCATTGCGGTGTTGAATTGCCGGGCCCGCTTGAGTCGAAAGGCTGACAACAGCAACGGCTAGCCTAGAGCGATGCTTCCAACCTGAGGCCCAAGCACGCAATTGCGTACGGCATCAGGAATGCTCTCGAATCTTCGGAGAGATTTGCAATTACCCGTGATGCGTTACGAAGAACAAGTCGTTGCGGAAGATCAGGTCGCAGCTTCGGCGACCGGCCGTAGCTATCCGTTGGGAGCTACGCTGATAAACGGCGGAGCCAATTTCTCGATCTTCTCCCGGAGCGCGTCGAGCATCGAACTGCTATTTTTTGATCGGGTGGACGACGCTCGTCCTTCACGTATCATCCCCATCGCTCCTTTAGTGAACCGCACTTACCACTAGTGGCATGCATTCGTGCCCGATGTACAGGCAGGTCAGATCTATGGAGTCCGGGCCTACGGACCATTCGAGCCAGCTCGGGGTCTCAGGTTCGATCCATCCAAGCTATTGCTCGACCCATACGGCCGCGCCATTGCCGCCCCAAGAAACTATAGCCGTGAAGCAGCCCGTCTCAA
>JBAUOG010000536.1:0-7299 GCA_049579625.1 Bryobacteraceae bacterium | reverse complement strand
GCGCCACCGCCAACTCCCGCGCACCTTGGCGCCGGAATGGCCATATCACGAACAACGGATAAGCAAAGCAGGCCAAGCCAGCCACCGCAGCCGCTGCGGTGAGGAGCAGCGGCTTCAATGGTCCGCGCGAACGCCTCGGGTGTGTCTGGCCCGTTATCTCAACCTCGTCATTCATTCGTGGTATTCAACCGATCTTGCTGCGCTGATAGGATTTAGCAGGGCTTCCGGAGACTTCCGTCAGGATATTCGGCCAGAAGCGGCCAGTCAATAGCAGAATTGCCTTAGTTCGGACCGTGGATGGCCTCGTATTTGCCGCGACCAAAGAAGGTTAAGAACTTAAATATTCGCTGGTTCAAACCGTGGTTTGGCTGCATCGAAGCATTGTGCATAGTCAACGAAAAGGCCCTTTAGGTGAAAAGAATCAATGAGTAACGGAAAACTTGTCAAGGTCTTAACCATCTTTGCGGCTTCGCTTTCGGTGCTCCAGGTTTCGGGCCAGCAGGTCGGCTCCGCGCCCGTCACCTCGTATCAGCCCCTCCCGCAGGCGCCAGCGCAGGCCAGCCCAGCGCAGTTTGAAGGAAGCGTTGTCGAGGGCCAAGCCACGCCTAATACGATTCAACTCACGCTGGAGGGAGCCATCGGCCGCGGTCTCAAGGCCAACCTGGGCTTGCTCACCAGCGAACAGTCCGACCGTGAGACCAAGGCCACCCGCATGCGTGTCCTGTCCGCCTTGTTGCCCAATATCACCGGCGGCCTGGGCGAAACGGTGGAGCAGGTCAACCTCGCCACCTTCGGCTTCAAGTTCGCACCGAATCCCTACTTCACACTGCCGCAGATTGTGGGCCCCTTCCAATACGCCGACGCACGGGCGTATGCCACGGTGCCACTCGTTGACATGGCCCAATACCGCAACTATCAGGCCACCAAGCAGCGCGAACTGGCTGCGCAACTGAACGTGAAAGATGCCCGCGACCTGGTGGTCGAGGCCGTCGGCAACGCATACCTGCGGATCATCGCCAGCGCTGCGACCGTGACCTCCACCGAAGTGCAGGTTAAGACAGCGCAAGTGCTGTTTGACCGCGCCTCCGACCAAAAGAAGGCCGGAACCTCCCCGGGAATCGACGTCCTGCGGGCGCAGGTGGAGTTGAAGCGCCAGCAACAGTTGCTAGTGGCTCAGTCCAATCAGTTCCAGAAAGACAAGCTGACCCTCGCCCGGGTGATCGGACTTCCCTCCGGCCAGAGCTTCACGGTGGTCGATCCCACTCTGGGTTCGCCGCTTGATGCGCTCGGCGTGGATGACGCCTTGACACAGGCTTACCAGCACCGATCGGACTATATGGCCGCCGAGACTTCCGTCAAGGCCGCCGAGTACGCCAAGCGCGCGGCGCATGCGCAGTATTACCCCACACTCGAAGCAGCCGGCAATTACGGCGACATCGGTACGCACTTTAACGACTCTCACGGTACCTTCGCCTTCGTCGGGGCTTTGAAATTCAACGTCTTCGATGGCGGCAAGATCAAAGCCGACGAGCTCGCGGCGGACGTCGCGCTAACCAATCGGAAGAACGAACTCGCCAACCTGAAAGGCCAAATCGATTACCAGGTACGCACCGCGCTGCTCGATCTAAAGGCGAGCCAGGATGAGGTGGACGTGGCGCGCAGCAATGTCGATCTATCCAACCAGACCCTGACCCAGGCGCGCGACCGCTTCTCGGCGGGCGTGGCCGACAACCTCGAGGTGGTCCAGGCCCAGCAGTCGGTGGCCGATGCCGACCAGAGCCTCATCTCCGCTCAATACCGGAACAACCTCGCACGAGTGGAACTCGCCCGCGCCGTAGGGCTCACCGAAGAAGGCATCCGAGCCTACTTCAACAAGAACGCCGGATCTCCCGTCCCCGGGCCCGAAGCCGTGCCCGCGCCAAAGCCATGACCGCGCGAAAGCAATCTGCCGGACGCCACCGTATTCGCGTCGTCGGCATCTGCGGCAGCCTTCGGCGGGGCAGCTACACCCGGCGGGCCATCATCGAAGCCCTGGAGGGCGCGGACGAAGCAGGCGCAGAGACCAAGCTGATCGACCTCCGCGACTATCGCCTCACCTTCGCCGACGGCGAGGACGAAAACCCGGAATCCGTTCCCGAAGATGTGCTCCGGCTCCGGCGGGAAGTCGGATCGGCGCACGGCATTCTGCTTGGCACGCCGGAGTATCACGGCAGCCTCAGCGGCGTGCTGAAAAATGCGCTCGACTTGATGGGCTTTGACGAGTTCGAAGGCAAGATGATTGGGCTGATCGGTGTTTCCGGCGGCCAATCCGGAGCTTTCGATGCCCTCAATTCGTTGCGGAACATTGGGCGCGCGCTCCACGCCTGGGTGGTGCCGGAACAGGTCTCCATCCCGCAGGCTGCGGATATTTTCCCAGCCGCCGGTGGCATTCACGATGTCGACATTCGTGAACGCCTGCGTCGCGTCGGACATCGTGTAGCCGAGTTCGCCCTGCTGCACGAAGCGGGCCGCGCGCAAGAGTTTGTCAAAACTTGGGAAGCCGCCATGGAGAATCCCGGCGGCTAGCAGAATCACTAGCCCGATTCACCGGCACGCGTTTCGCTCGGCGGCATCTATAGAGAGAAACCTATGCCGACCAAAACACACACCGCCAACCACAAATCCAAGGCAGCACCGACCCTCCATCAGCGCGCTGAGCCCATTCAACAGTTCGGGACCGTCGTGAATTATCCGATCGGACTCGATGAGAAGGTTCGGTTACAGAGTGTTAACAACCTGAACCAGGTTCTCGCCGACACCATGGTGTTGCGCGATCTTTACAAGAAGCACCACTGGCAACTCACCGGCATTACCTTCTATCAGTTGCACCTGCTGTTTGACAAACATTACAACGAGCAGGCCGAGCTAGTCGACGAAATCGCCGAGCGGATCCAGCTGCTGGGCGGCGTGGCCATCGCGCTGTCGCACGATGTTGCCGAGCACACCCGGATCGAACGTGCGCCGATACACCGCGAAACGGTTCCGGTTCAGCTCTCTCGGCTGCTCGAAGCTCACGAGATCATCTTGAAGGAAGCCCGGCACTACGCCAAAGAAGCCTCCGACGCCGGCGACGATGGCACCAACGATCTACTGGTGAGCGATGTAGTCCGGACCAACGAACTGCAGGTCTGGTTCACCTCCGAGCACCTGGTGGCTTCGCCGGTAGAACCGTAATGTGTGTTGTAGGGTAGGCGCCCGGCCAACGTGGCACAGGCCAGCATAAGCGGGCCGCGGCGGCCCGTCACAACTGTCAGAAACCTCTCCATTACAGGGCAATCCGTGGCACAGCCTTTAGGCTGTGATCCTGGAACGCAACTCGCACATTCTACGTGACTTCAAGGGTGGGTTTCTGGGAGCTGTGGTGCCTTGGTACAAGTCTTTGTGTGAGACTTCTCTCTGCAGCGCGCCACTGCCTACACGAATGTACCGTCGCAACCTCCCCCACTGGCATCCGGAAGGTGCAGCAGTCTTCGTGACTTGGCGTCTCTTCGGAGCAATACCACCCAAAGAGACTCTCGAAGGCGTGCAAGATGGACGCGCCTTTGCTGCGTTAGACCAAAGCCTTGACCTCGCCCAATCCGGACCAGCATGGTTGCGAGAACCTGACGTGGCTGATATGGTTTCCAACGTTATCGAAGCAGCGGACGTTGATCGCCACCTTTGCGGCCTACATTGCTTCGTGGTGATGCCCAATCACGTCCACATATTGATCACGCCGCACAGACCATTGGATGCGGTGACGAACTGGATCAAGGGGGTGTCGGCACGCAGGGCAAATCAGATCCTGGGCCGTGCCGGAACACCGTTCTGGCAGGACGAGTCCTTCGATCATTGGGCACGGTCGCGAGGGGAGTTCGAGAAGATTGAGAGCTATATCCTCGAGAACCCGGTGCATGCCGGCCTGGTACGTGAGCCTGCTGAGTGGAAGTTCTCTACAGCGGGAAGGACTGCCACCACAGGCTTTCCCTGAACCCATCCTTGAAGTCACGTAGAATGTGCGAGTTACCTTCCAAGCATCACAGCCTAAAGGCTGTGCCACGGATTGCCCTGTAAATGCGGAAGTTCCTGACACTTGTGACGGGTCGCCTCCGCACGCTTATGCTGAAGGCCGTGCCACGGTTGTGTTACAGAAACGTCTTGAACTCCATTACGTCGCCGTCCTGCACCACGTACTCCTTACCTTCGGTCCGTAGCTTGGCCGTTTCCCGCGCCCGTGCAAATGACCCCGCCGCGATCAGATCCTCATACGCAATACACTCCGCCGAGATGAAACTCTTCTCAAAGTCGGAATGGATCACACCGGCCGCCACCGGCGCTTTGTCGCCGGCATGAATCGTCCAGGCCCGCGTCTCTTTCTCGCCGGTCGTTAGATACGTTCGTAGCCCGAGCAGGTAGTATGCTTCCCGAATCAGGTTCGACACCCCGGTGTCGGTCACCCCGAGCTCCTTCAGATACTCTTGCCGATCTTCCGGCGACAACATCACCAGCTCCGATTCGATCTCGGCGGATACCACCACCGCCCGCGTGTCGTGATGTTCCGCCACATACGCCCGGACTTTCTTCACGAACTCGTTCTCGTCGGCATGCGCCAGATCGTCCTCTGCCACATTGCATGCGAACAGCGTCGGCTTGGCCGTGAGCAGGAAGAACAACTTCACCTGCGCCTTCTCTTCCGGCGTCAGTTCCATGGTCACCACGGTCTTGCCCTGGTTGAGATGCGCCTCAATCTTCTCGAGCAGTTCCACTTCGGCGGCAATCTTCTTGTCGCCGCTCTTGGCCGCCTTCTGCTGCTTCAGCTTGCGCTTCTCGACCGACTCGAGATCCGCGAGCACCAACTCTGTGTTGATCACTTCGATATCGCGAACCGGATCCACCGTATCCATCACGTGTTCGATGTTGGCGTTTTCAAAGCAGCGCACCACCTGGATGATTGCGTCCACTTCGCGGATGTGTCCAAGGAATTGGTTGCCCAAACCCTCGCCCTTACTGGCTCCGGCCACCAAGCCTGCGATGTCGACGAACTCAAAGACAGCTGGAATGACCTTCGCGGACTTGCTCAGCTTCAACAGCACGTCGAGGCGTGGATCGGGAACCGTCACCACGCCGGTGTTGGGCTCAATCGTACAGAAGCGGTAATTCGCGGCCAGGGCCTTACGCGTTTGCGTGACCGCATTAAATAACGTGCTCTTCCCTACGTTGGGAAGACCCACAATTCCAGCTGTTAGCATGCAGTACTATCTTCGCTTAGCAGAGGAGAAATACGGCTGGATCAGCCAATTGCGTGAGGGAACGGAGGCCCGGTAAAGCGGTGTTATACGTACAATTCCGCTGATATAATACGTATATGGCGAAGCTCACTTTGAGTGTGGACGATGGCGTGGTCTCGCGCGCAAAGCAATATGCGAGACTCCACGGCATTTCCGTGTCGGAGATGGTTGAAGGCTACCTCGCCGCGGTTGCTGATCCGCCTTCTTCAGCAGGGGGCCGCGCGCCGATTCTACGGTCGCTACGGGGCGTGCTTAGGAAGGCGGACATCGGCGAATACCGGGAGCATCTCGCGTCGAAATTTCGATGAGACGAATCCTCATTGACATCAATGTGGTGCTGGATGTTCTGCTCGACAGGCGGCCTTACGCAGAGGCCAGCGCCGCGGTATGGCGCGCCATCGAGACAGGTGTTGCACAGGGCATGTTGGCCGCTCACGCGGTGACCACAGTCCACTACTTGGTCCGAAAGGAATTGGGCACTCCGCAAGCCACTCGGATCATCGCAAAGATACTGACGGTCTTCGAAGTTGCCGCTGTCGATGGGTCGGTGGTTCAAGACGCGCTGCAAATGCCTTTATCCGACTTTGAGGACGCAGTGACGGCCGCCGCTGCGCGTTTGGCGGGATGCGATTTTATGGTGACACGAGACCCCAAAGGATTTCGGGGATCTCCAGTCCGCACTCTTACGCCCGAAGCGGCGGTAGCCCTCTTGGTCAAACAATAAGCCGGGCCGGACGTCACTCACTTCGGGGCCGGACGTCACTCACTTCCACTTCGGGAATAGTCCGCTATGGCCCGAAGAGAGGAATCCCGCAGTTCGCACTACCGCAGTTATGGCACCTCAACGGGGGCGCGGCCGGAGCGCCGCCCACCACTACTTCGATCAGATCAACGCCGACAACGAGGGACATTCACAGGACTACGCGACAGGCTGAGCAATGAATCCACTTCGTGACATAGCGGACTGTCCCCGAAGTTCCCCGAATCACGACGGCACCGACGCAAAACGCGCCAAGCAGGAGCCAGAACGAGCCAGGCTCGGGAGTGGGGGTCACGATCTCTACTACCGAGACGTCCGCTTGGATCGGAGCACCGGCAAGATTCGTGAGGACTAGTCCGTAGCTGTTAACGGCTGCGTTGGATTGTCCTAGAAGACCACCAGAGGAACTCGCCGTGGCGCTGAGTGACTCCGCCAAGTCAAGCTCAAAGGGCACGCCGAAGGTGAACTGAAACGGCGACTGTGACAGAGTGCTGGAGCTGAAAGATCCCGTGACGGAGGATCCGCCTGCAGACCAACTCGTTTTTCCTGAGATTGTTGCAGAAACAGAGCTGCTGGCGTACCCGTTGCCGACAGCTTGCAGGGAGGGCTTAAGAAGCGCGCCCCCGCTGCCTCCAGTGATCAGAACCTGAAAATCTTCTTGTATTGAGACGGATGCGGTTGCGTCCGGACTAGAACCGGGACTGATTGCCAAGGCGATAGAAGCCGTGGGAAAGCCGTTCTGGGTGCCCGTCTGAACGCTACAGAGGATTGCATTTGTGCCGCAGCTCTTGGTCGTGATGGTGCCGGCGCAAGCGCAGGAAACGAGCAGAAAAGCCAAAAACAAAACCTTCATTTGCCAACCTCCTAACCACGAAGGCAAGCCTAAAGGTTTGGAGGCGTCAAAGCGGCGAAATCGGCTGCTCAGGCCCCTTCAAATCAGGCTGAACCAATTCCTGTTGAGGAATTCAAGCACAGTCTGTCAAAACCAGGCAAGAGAAGCCCTAACAACTTCGCACTACTACCGGAAGCTTCCGTACTGCTAGTCACGGGCGGCCTCTGCGTATAAGCCGTCGTGCCTTCGGTGCTACGCTCTTTCCGTGGCCACATTAGCCCGCATTTCTCACCAGCTGTAGGCAGAAGGCCGTCATTCGTGGCATAACTGAGTTTCCACACAACAGTTAGCGCCCCCAAAGGACGGCCTTCGCTATGACAGAGTGTAACCAATCGAGCTTC
>JBAUOG010000535.1:0-4988 GCA_049579625.1 Bryobacteraceae bacterium | reverse complement strand
GCACTCTGCCCGACGGTCCTGCGCGAAGCCATCTGAATCGCCTTTCCAACCGGCTCACCAAAATCCTCTCGCTTACCCGCAGACTCAACATCCCACAAAATTAGGCAGAGATTGGCCGGATAAACGCACCACTCGGAAACTGCTTGGATTCGGCTGTCGCGGACCTGATATCCGGTTGTGGGACATCAAGCCTGAGTCTGAGCGATAGCTCTTGGGCAAGAGCCCTTCCCACTTAGAAGCCTGATCGCAGTTCCCGAGACGGTCCAATTCGGAACGATACGACGTGTTATCGGCTGTTCGCCACTGGGCGGCGTGTCTCATCGCGGCGTGTCTCATAAGCGATGTGAAGGGTAATTTCTGGCTATAATCGCGGGAGCGAAGTTTCAGAGGGCAGAATCAGGCGTTCCCATGGGTTCACTTCCTTTCCGTGTCATCCTGGCGCTCCTCACCCTGGGCCTTGCGCTCCCTGCTAGTTCAAGGCAAGAAACCGGCGACCCTGCACGAGCCATGGATCGGGGTGAAAAAGCTTTGGCCAGTAATAGATTGCAAGATGCGATTACACAGTTTGAGAAGGCTGTCGATTTCGATGGGCACTCGGCGAAGGCGCACATCGGATTGGCGAACGCCCTGATGATGAGCGTTACCGGCGGCATGGTTACCGACATGCAGTTGGCCACGCTCGAACCCGCCAAGAGGGAGGAGCAGCTCGCACTCGAAATCGCACCGAATGACGCCGAGGCGCTCGCCGGAATGGGAGAATTGCAGTACCGGCTTGGTTTTCGGGCCGGCCTCCTCTCATTTCAAAAATCCGCAGGACTTACCGACGCGAAGAATACGCTTGGCCGGGCGCTGGCCACCGATCCGAACAACTATCACGCCAACTATCAATTGGTGCGCATCGCCACTAGCGAGCTCTTCTGGCTGGTAACGGAGGCGCGTGCGGCATTGGGGCTCAAGCCTGGCGTCAAACAGGACCTGTCCCCGGCCGCTGCAAACGAGCTTCGTCAGAAATGCACTCCGGTGCTTCAAGCAGCCGTGGCGCATGCCAATGCGGCGATCGCCGCCCGGGCCAACGCCTATGAGGCGATGCACGAATTAGCCGGCCTGTATCTGATTCGTTCACTTATCGATGAGAGCGGCGAGGAAAAACAGGCTGACTTGAAGATGCAGCAGGACTGGCAGACGAAGTCGCAGCTCGCCTATGCCCGGTTTCAAAGGGCATTGGCGGAGCCCCAGCCTTTCGTTGAGCCGCATGATTTTCAGGAGGCCCTCACTGAAGGACGTAACTCAGCCGCCATCTATCAGTACGAATCGGCGATTCGGGCGTTCGATAGGGCGGTCCAGTTCAATGGCAAATCAGCTGAGGCTCACGTCGAATTGGCGAATGCCTTGATCCGAAGCGCGTCTGGCGATAGTTCAACTTACTCTGTTGATCCGGAGCGGTTACATCGCGCGGTCGAAGAGGATCTAAAAGCGCTTGACTTGGCGCATGACAACGCGGAAGCGATGGCCGGCATCGCGGCTGCCACATACTCGCTCAAAAAGGCTGCAGGAGGTAAGTCCGAGGGCGACGTTTATACCGAAGCTCGCGATTGGGTCAAGAAGGCGCTGGCGGCTGACGCGAACAACTTTCGCGCCAACTACTTGATGGCAGTCATGGCAAGCCAGCAAGCCGGCACAGCCCTCTTTAACGCACAGTCTGAAGCCTACAAGAAGGGTATCCGGGATGGTAGTTTGCCGCCCGACGTCTCAGAGTCGCTGCGTCAGAATTACGGCCCGCTGGTGGAAGAGGGGCTCCGCTGTGCGCAGGCTGCGCTTAAGGCCCGCCCAGGATCGTATTTGACTCTTCATGAGCTTTCGAACCTCTACAACCTGCGGAGCCAATGGAGTGGTAACTCGTCGAAGGCGGACCGAGAGCGCTCGTTGGAGCTGGCGCATGAAGCCGCTCAGCGTGTTCCTAAGGACGATCCGGAAGGAGAACTCCTTCGAACGCTTGCGCGATTACCGGCAATGCTCCCGCCTCCACCTCCGCCCCCAGCGCCCGGTCCGCCGAAGCAATAATGCGCCCAGGTCCGCGCCTTGTCCTGAGGGATTTTGGCACCGTTGCTTCGGTTTGAGAGCGAGCTTTCGGAGGTGGTAGGTTTCATCGGAGACTAAACAGAACGGAGGAGACAACTTCAGACAACTTCCGCGCTGGCGTTAACAGTTAATATCGGTAGCGAAACCAGCCGCCACTGATCGTATATCATTTTCCCAGATGGACGATAGCGCAGTCGTTTTAGCGGACTCGGAGGAAGTGCAGTCCGTCATCACCGTCGAAGCCAGGGCACCCGTATGCGCCCAGCATCAGGGATACCCCACGGGAGTCGCTTACCAGCTACGCGTACAATTGCAGGGCATGCATCGCGAGACGCATGGTTGGAAAGCAACTGGACACGTGGGCTGCCGTTGCATAGGTTGCGCGAGCGCGGCGATGGTGCTGCGGAATCAGATACCGATTCAAGCCCACGACTTCAAATGCCCGAAATGCGGACAGGCAGAGCAGCTTGAATACCTCATCGATGACATCAAAGAAGGTGAAGACATGGATAAACTCGGTTTCCAGTTCGAAGTTCTCATCCAATGCAAAAGGTGCAAACGCCGACGGTCGATAAAGACTTTCGTCGAGAATATACTTTCCCGCATCAAGCTTGAAATGAAAACAGATGGAAGCATCACAGTGAAGGCTGGTTAGCCTCCACTGAGGCACAGGATCCGACCTTTGTTCACGAGGGTTCCCACGGTTGTCTTACACGGCGGATCGATCCCCGTCGTCCAAAGAAAGAACAAGGCAGATTCGGACGGTCAAGGCATCACCCTTGCGGAAAGATTCACTATGAGAATGGACAAGAACAAACTCACCATGCAGCGTTTTACCGAGTTCATCAACACCGCCAGTGAGAAACTGGCCGGGGAGTTGATTTCTCCAAACGCCATATTCCACGTGCCCGGACGCGCCGAGCCCATGCGGGGTCCGGCCGGTTATCTCGAGGTTATCGGGATGATGCGAGGAGGCTTTCCTGACATCCAGTGGGTGTTGGAGGAGCTGATTGCCGAAGGCGACAAGATCGCTGCTCGCTTCACTATGCGCGGCACGCACCACGGCACCTTCTTTGGCGTTCCACCAACCGGGAAGAAGATCGAGGTGCAGGCCATGAACTTCTATCGTTTTTTGGACGGGCAAATCGTCGAAGAACACGGTCAACCCGACCTCTTGGGATTGCTACAGCAAATTGGGGCCGTACCGGCGTAAGGCCGTGTCCCGGAGCATACTCATCAGCTGGCAGTTCTTTTCGACCCGGCGTTGGGCGTTAAGAGCTATTATCGCTAGCTAACTCTCGGAGTATTGGGAATCAAGCAAGCAGAATCATCGAGGAATCTCAAACCTGAGGATGGGCGCATACTTCAAGCAGGGCCATGGAAGCATATCGGCAAGAGACCCTGCACGGCTGTTTCTCGACTACGAAATCAGCTTCGCTGAGTGTATGTCTGCTTTGGATGAAGCACTCGACGCTGTTTTCCCGCCCCCTACAAGCGAGGAACTGGATTCGCTTCGCGCCCTGGCGAGGTGGCACCGCCAAATCGTGATGGCTGAGTTGGAAAGACGGACATCCGACCACGAATGAAGCTGCTGGAACTGACTGGCGAAGGCCCTTTTTGTGGAGGCGACAGAACTTTCGACGAAAACGTTCGTCCATCTTCTGAGGGGCGCCTTCCGCCTTGCAACCCGTTGATCGTTTGCTCGCCTGGGGTGGCCCCTCCGCTGGCCGCCCCGAGCTACGGAGTTCAAGATCTCGCCCAACGACGTTTCTTGCTATCTGAAGGGGCACCCAGAGCGCTACACCTTTTCGGCCATGTAAATGACCGACAAAACCATAACCAGGAGTCCTATTATGAACAGATAGTTCCTTCGTACCGCACCGCAATGGTGGCACGTGCGTCGTAGCTGAAAGAAGCCTCGTCCGCAACGGTGACATGAGGCGTAACCGATCATCAGTGCGCTGAGTATACTTCAACTTGACTCCAACACGTGTCGGATCTCTTACCTTCACCGCTTCGGAGTCAATCCTTGGCGTCCCATCAACAATTCCTTCAAAATGGACTGTCAGGCAACAAGCCCGTTTGGTGGCGTCGAGCCTCGCCAGAATTAAGCGGTGCTGACCGAGTTGCCGAAGGCCGCGGCGACGTGCTTAGCGCGGCTCAATTGCTCAAACTACCACCTCAAACTACTTTTCCGAGGTGCCTGCCTGTCAAGCAAGCCGATCTTGTCGGCATAGGCCCGTATACCGAACAAGTCAAAGGTTTGATATCCACTCCCCTCGCCGCATCGGAGTTCAGAAGGGCTCAAAAATCACACTGTTCATCTGGGGAGAAGTGTGTTGTAAGCAATTGACTATATTGTAACTTATGAGGAAGGAGTGGACTCTCGGAAGAGGAGGGCTGAACTGAAATCGATCTTACTTAAGTCTCTCTAAGGTATTGATTCTCTTGGTGGGCGGTGCAGGACAACTCTCTTTCTCATAATGCAAGGACATTACTCGGTCAGTATCCTGGTAGTTATTGTGTTAGAACGTTGATCTCCGAAATACTGGGCCTTGGTCTAACTAAGCGGATTTAGAGGGAACGAAAGCCGACTAGCAGGTGTAAACTTGCATTGGCTGAGCCCACGGACGGCCCAGCGCAAGTCTTCAATGATCGAAGGAGAAATACCATGGCTGTAACTAGTGAACAACGCGAGCAGGTTGCTGCTGAAGTGAAACATTTCGCCGCTGACCTCAACCTCACAAACGAACAAAAAGAGAAGCTCCACACTGCTTTTGCGGGGGCGCGAGAAAAAGTGGCGGAGTATATGAAGAACAATCCCCACACAACGCGCGCCGATATCGTTGCCAAAGTGAAAGCGCACCGCGACGAGATTCGTCAGCACGTTGTAAAGTTCTTAAGTCCTG
>JBAUOG010000534.1:0-1884 GCA_049579625.1 Bryobacteraceae bacterium | reverse complement strand
TGCTCTGCCGGTTGACTGCCGACCCGCGAGGCTGCTCCAAGAATGCGCACGAAAAGTTCCGCCGCTATGGTCTCCCGGTATTGTGTGTGGCCAAGTTTCTCCCTGGACTGGACGCTGTCATGCCGCCACTTGGCGGCGCCGAAGGGGTGTCGGTCACGGCTTTCCTTGCCCTCGATACAGTAGGCAGCTTCCTCTGGTCAGGCGTCTATGTAGGGCTGGGGTGTCTCTTCTGGAAAGAAGTGGATGTTGCAATTGGTTGGGTTCAACATTTTGGGACCGCCCTCGGTGCCGCGATCGCGGTCCCGATCATTCTCTATGCCGGCTGGCGGGGACTGACCCTGGCGCGAATGATCCATCAACTGCAGCTGCGCCACATCAGTCCGCCACTCCTCGCACGCAAACTGAAATCCAATGGCAAGGTAGCAGTGATCGATCTGTTGAACTTCGAAGACGAAACCGACAGTCAAAGCTTGGAGGCTATCCCGGGGGCTTTCAGCCTAGATCCCTCTCTGTTGCGGAAGTCTCCAGATATCACTGTGCCGGATGATGTCAAGATTATTCTCTATTCTTCTTTGGGAAGCGATATGGTAAGCGCGCGAGCAGCCGTGGATTTGAAACGCATAGGCGTTAACAAAGTATGGGTCCTGGAAGGCGGACTCAAGGCGTGGCGTGAACACGGGTACCCTGTCTCTCAATCCCTGGAAGTACCCGAGGTCGTTGCGAAACGCCTTGGAGTTAAATTGCCAGCGCCGGCTTCGGCTCGAATTGGAGACGGAGTTGCCCTGGGCGATGAACGGTGCAGGGGCCTTGGACCTCGGTTTCGAACACACACTCTCCCCGCCGGTGATCCGTCTATCAACGCCGCCTACGATGTGAACACGTAGTGTGTTTCAAAGTATTTAACATCAGTTCAGTAGCAGAAAAGGAAACGTCAGATGATAACAACAGATCTCCGCGAGACCACGGTAGCGAAATTACCCCAGGCTACAAACAGCTCATTACCGCTTTCAGAATTGCTGCCACAGTACGGATGCGGACCGATACCATTCGTCGGAACAGAGAACGCCTTCTATGAGCGGCATCTGATATTCGACAGAGTGATCGACCCGGGGTTGGCAACCCCACGGGAACGCTTCGAAGCATTTGCCCGTTCCGTCCGCGACATCCTCGCTCAGCGGTGGGTGCTGACGAAAAAGACATATGAGAGAGAAAACCCCAAACGGGTTTATTATCTTTCGATGGAGTTTCTGATCGGACGTTCCGCATCGAACAATGTGACTAACTTGCTACTTGATCCTCTGGTGCAGCAAGCCGCGGACGAAGAGGGGATCGACTGGCGCAATCTGATCGAGGAGGAGCCCGATGCGGGTTTGGGAAACGGGGGATTGGGTCGTCTGGCGGCATGCTTCCTCGACTCAATGGCTACCATGCAGCTACCCGCGACCGGTTACGGCCTGCGATACGAATACGGCATGTTCAGGCAATCGATTGTGAACGGCTGGCAGAAGGAAAACGCTGACAACTGGCTTCGCGAGTCCGATCCTTGGGAGGTGGTACGCCCGTTCGAAAGGGTCGAAGTCAAGCTGAATTGCTCGATCCAGGTTAGAGGCGGTCAATTTGAAGTGATACGTGGCCGGCCATCGAGCCTGTACGGCATCCCCTTCGATCGTCCCGTGGTGGGCTATGGGGGAAAAACGATCAACACTTTGCGTCTGTGGGCCGCGGCAGCGCCCGACTATTTCCATTTTCAGGACTTCGGGAGCGGAGACTTTATCGGAGCTCTTGGCGAGACCCTGGAAGCGGAATCGCTTTCCCGCGTATTGTACCCGGATGACTCGACTACCATGGGGCGCCAACTACGGTTCTTGCAGGAATACTTCCTGG
>JBAUOG010000533.1:0-1882 GCA_049579625.1 Bryobacteraceae bacterium | reverse complement strand
CAGGAAGTATTCCTGCAAGAACCGTAGTTGGCGCCCCATGGTAGTCGAGTCATCCGGGTACAATACGCGGGTAAGCGATTCCGCTTCCAGGGTCTCTCCAAGAGCTCCGATAAAGTCCCCGCTCCCGAATTCCTGAAAATCGAAATAGTCGGGCGCTGCCGCGGCCCACAGACGCAAAGTGTTGATCGTTTTTCCCCCGTAACCCACCACCGGACGATCGAAGGGGATGCCGTACAGGCTTGATGGCCGGCCAGGTGTCACCTCAAATCGACCACCCCTAACCTGGACCGAGCAATTCAGCTTGACTTCGACCCTTTCGAACGGGCGTGCGATCTCCCAGGGATCGGACTCGCGAAGCCAATTGTCAGCGTTCTCCCTCTGCCAGCCGTCCACAATCGACTGCCTGAACATGCCGTACTCGTATCGCAGGCCGTAACCGGTGGCAGGTAGCTGCATGGTGGCCATTGAGTCGAGGAAGCACGCAGCCAGACGGCCCAATCCTCCATTTCCCAGACCGGCATCCGGTTCCTCCTCGATCAGATTGAGCCAGTCGATCCCCTCTTCATCCGCGGCTTGCTGCACCAGAGGATCAAGTACCAAGTTAGTCACATTGTTCGCTGCGGAACGTCCGATCAGAAACTCCATCGAAAGATAATAAATCCGTTTGGGGTTTTCTCTCTCGTATGTCTTTTTCGTCAGCACCCATCGCTGAGCGAGGATGTCGCGGACGGAACGGGCGAATGCATCGAAGCGTTCCCGTGGAGTAGCCACCGCCGGGTCGATCACTCTGTCGAATATCAGATGCCGCTCATAGAAGGCGTTCTCCGTTCCGACGAAGGGTATCGGTCCGCATCCGTATTGGCGGAGCAATTCCGAAAGCTGTAATGATCTGTTTTTATGCTTGGGCAATTTCGCTATTGTGGTATCGCGAAGGTCTGTTGTTGTCATCTAACGTTCCTTTTCTGGTACTGGGACTGATGTTAAACACTTGAAACACACTAAATGTTCACATCGTAGGCGGCGTTGACAGACGGATCACCGGCCGGGAGAGTGTGCGTTCGTAACCGAGGTCCAAGGTCCCTGCACCGTTCGTCGCCCAGTGCAACTCCGTCTCTAATTCGAGTCGAAGCGGGCGCCGGCAGTTTAACTCCATAGCGCTTTGCCACGACTTCCGGTGCATCCAGGGATTTGGAGGTAGGAAATCCATGTTCACGCCACGCCTTAAGTCCGCCTTCCAGCACCCATACTTTGTTAACGCCTATGCGTTTCAAGTCCAGGGCTGCTCGCGCGCTTACCATATCGCTGCCTGAAGAAGAATAGAGAATGATCTTGACATCACCCGGCACAGTGATATCTGGAGACTTCCGCAACAGAGAGGGATCTACCCTGAAAGCGCCCGGAATAGCGCCCACGCTTTGACTGTCGGTTTCCTCTTCGAAGTCCAACAGATCGAGCACCGCGACCTTACTGTTGGATTTCAGTTTGCGTGAGAGCAGGGGGGGACTGATATGGCGCAGCCGTAGTTGACGGATCATTCGCAACAAAGTCAGCCCCCGCCAACCGGCATACAGAACGATCGGAACCACGATCGCAGCACCGAGAGCGGTACCAAAATGTTGAACCCAACCAATGGCAACATCCACTTCTTTCCACAAGAGACACCCCAGCCCTACATAGACGCCTGACCAGAGGAGGCTGCCTACCGTATCGAGGCCAAGGAAAGCCGCGACCGACACTCCTTCGGCGCCGCCAAGGGGCGGCATGACAGCGTCCAGTCCAGGGAGAAACTTGGCCACACACAATACCGGGAGACCATAGCGGCGGAACTTTTCGTGCGCATTCTTGGAGCAGCCTCGCGGGTCGGCAGTCAACCGGCAGAGCA
>JBAUOG010000532.1:0-1539 GCA_049579625.1 Bryobacteraceae bacterium | reverse complement strand
GTGCGACTCGTCCCCCGCCGTTCTGCAGGTGTACATCGCAACTGGATGGCACGGTGATCTCAAAATCGACTGTACGCAGTCCAAACTGGAGGATGCTCCAGGCCATGT
This sequence comes from Bryobacteraceae bacterium, assembly GCA_049579625.1. GTDB lineage: Bacteria > Acidobacteriota > Terriglobia > Bryobacterales > Bryobacteraceae > CAJCIT01. The sequence goes on along the minus strand of JBAUOG010000532.1, from coordinate 1,431 downwards.
GGCTTGAGATATCTAGCGTGTCGCCATACTGATTGTAGTTTATCTGCATGCGCTCGGCATCGATACCAATACCGCTGGCGCGTTTGGTCGCGGTCACGCTCACCATGCCTTCCTCTCCACGGCGAATAGATACGGTCCCGGATCCATTGTTGATCGCCAACCGCGCGTGTTCCATGATCTGGAATGTACGCGTGGGCATGGGGATAGTCACGACACGCCAGTTTGTAGCCAGCGCAGCCAACCCTGCTATGATCAGCACAATCACAACCGCCCAGGTGAGCCAGCTCAGAATCGCGCCGAAGAAGGTCCCGGCAATAAAGACCGCGCACAGCAGAACGATCAGTGCCAGCAGTCCGCCCATACTTTTCTGGTTTTTCGGCTCTGGCTGCATCTTCTCACCCTCGAACGGCCAGTATTCTCGTTCGCTCTGGGCATTATACCCTTCTTCATACGAACGGTACGTAGACTCATGCGATGGTGACTGTTCGCGAGGGTCGGTATTGATCTGGCGCTCATTCAGTGGCGCTGGCGCCTCATCTGGTGTATTGGACGTATGCTCAAATTCCTGCTGGTGCTGCATGTTCACTTCCTCAATGCACGATAATAATGCCAGAAATTGGAAAATGCTACCATATATACGGAGAAGTGTAGCAGAAGTTGCCATTTGTGACTTTTCGATCGGCTCTCTCCAAATCGCCAGGCATGCTATAATAAGACGACCTCTTCCTCATTGAGGATTGTCGCAGTTTGTCTTCATGATAGCTTTTGAGTGGAGGTTTGCTCGTGGTTGATCGCGTTGGGCAACAACTTGGCAATTATCAACTCATCCAGTTGTTAGGACAAGGCAGCCTGGCTGAGGTCTATCTCGGCGGCCATATTCACATTGGCACACTGGCTGCGATCAAGGTGCTACATGCCCAATTGAGCAGTGAGGATATCGCTCTTTTTCGCCGTGAGGCACGTGTCATTGCTTCCTTGATCCATCCCAATATTGTACGAGTTCTAGATTTCGGTATTGAGGATCAGACTCCCTTTCTGGTGATGGATTTTGCTCCACACGGCACAGTTCGTCAGCGCTACCCCAGAGGAACACTCCTTCCTGTACCAACTGCCGTTTCCTATACCAGGCAGGTGGCAGACGCCTTGCAATTCGCTCATGATGAGCGAGTAGTCCATCGCGATGTCAAGCCAGAGAACCTTTTGTTGGGGCGACGTCATGAGATCTTGCTCAGTGACTTTGGGATCGCAGTCCTCACCCATAGACTCCACGATACAAGCCCATATAATACAGCAGGGACCCTGAGATATATGGCCCCTGAGCAGTTACAGGGACAACCATGTCCGGCAAGCGATCAGTATGCATTAGCCATCGTTGTGTACGAGTGGCTCTGTGGCAGGTGTCCTTTCGAAGGTTCTTCAGCGATGGAGGTA
>JBAUOG010000531.1:0-16979 GCA_049579625.1 Bryobacteraceae bacterium | reverse complement strand
GGGCCGGTTTCCAACTGTTACCAACCGGCCCCACATGTAGCCGATCGCATTGCAAGACTCTAACGACTAGGTTTGGCTGACTTTCAGGACAGCCGCAAGGCATTGCCTCAGCCTGAGGCTGTCCATTTGGCTTCCCACTTCAGTGCCTGGGGCTCAATCAGGATGTGGTCGTTCTCCCTTTGGACGCCGGCGCCCTGAGCTGTCATGAACTGCAACTTCCATCCGAGGTGCGCCGGTAGCACTACGCGGGATGGGGCAGGCCCGGCGGCACGTTGAAACGTCAAGTGCCAGTCGCTGTTTCGCCGCGCTGGTTCGAGCGTGAGATCGATGCGGCCGAAACGCGTCGGGGAACTTCGGATTTGCATGAAATCGCCAGCGGCCAGTTCCGGTCCTCCGATGCCCGACAGGAGGCGGAGAGAGTTGCCGTCCTCGAGCGCCAGCATATGCCGCAGATAACGAATGCACTCGGCGCTTGCCCAGTTGTGCGGCATGTCACCGGTGTAGGTCGCGGTGAGGCTCTCTTTCAGGGGCTGCTCTTCGCGCCAGCAATAAGCGGGCGTCGCGTGATTCAAGAAGCCGTGGAACGTTCTGCGGGCCCACCCGGTGAGCCCGGCCCACAGATAGACCTCGGAAACGAATGCCGCGTTGTAGTTCCACACGCCCCCATGCCACAGCCATCCCGTTTCGGCGGGTATGTCTTCCTGGGTACATTCCTGCATCAGCCGGATGTGGCCCTGAACAATCGGGTCGCTGGGCTCGAACACAAGGCCAGGATAGATGGCATGCGACAAGGCCCACTGCGCCGACTGCGGATGTGGCCGCTGCCAAGGGTCCGGTTCTTTCCAGATATCGTCGTCTTTGGACACCATGGGGAGATAGGCGAAGCCGGCTGGGTGCTGCACCATCTCCTGTTTTGCAGCAGCCAGAAACGACGTGCGCAGTTCGTTGTAGAAGAGGCGGGCATCCTCGAAGCCGGAGAGCTTCAGCAGCGAGGCCGCGTCCAGCAGCGCCTTGAGCCCCGCCAGCACCCACAGCGTGTTGGTGAACTCAGATCGCTTACCGCCAACACCGCCGTCGGCCATTCCCGGCGGCAGCAGACCATAGTGGCCATTGGGGCTGTTGGTCTGATTAGCGCGATTACGCAGCGATCGCAAGAAGCCAATGGCCCGCAGCGCGTTCGGCTGCATCTCCTTGAGATATCCGTAGTCCTGGACGAGTTCGGCTTGGCGTACCAAGGTGAACAACGCGATGCCGGTGTCCTTCCAGTGCTCTCGCCCGCCGCCGGCGAAGATTCCTCCGTCCTGCTCCTGGAGCGCCCATGTGGTTTCGAGTCCCTGCTGCGCCTCACGATCGTAGCCGAGGTATCGCGCGGCCTCGAGAATGAAGTTGCCGTCAACCACCCAGAGGCCGCGATAGACGGTCGGCCCCACCTGGAAGGTCAGATGCCCGTTTCTTACCTCGCGCGCCTGCAGGATATTACGGGTGCAAGCGACCAGGAACTCGTTGTAGCGCGAGGCGAGATGCCAATCGACAGTTCCTGCAAACGGCTTCCACTCTCTCCAGAACACGCGCGTGCGCTCGATCAGTTTCTGCGGGTCTCGGAGACCGTCCTGCAGTGCATCGCCTGATTGACCGCCGGAAGGGAACCGCAGGAAGTATTGCAGCGGCCGTGCTTCCGTCGCGGTCCCGTGACGGAGTGTGAATACATTGCCCTGAACCCCCAGGGACACCGGCGCATCTGACACGAACAAAACGCACTCCGACTCTAGACTGGCCGTCACGACGCTACCGCCGCCCAGAGGCTTCACGCTGATTTTTCCGCTGGTCTGCAGAAGGACGCACGGCACGGCTGCCACCTGCGTTGCAGTCTTTGGCCGGATCTCGAGCAGGACATTATCGACTCTTCCTTCTCCTGGCTCGTTGGTGGCGAAGGAGGTGATGTCCATATACGCGCTGGGGCGATCCAGACGCGTGTGAACAATCGGCACGCCCGGGGCTTCTAGGCGTTGAACGCCGACTTTACTCTGCTCCATTCCCAACAGAGCGAACTCCGCAACGGTGGCGAAGGAGTTCATCCCAGCGCCCTGTCCCGGATGCCCTAGCCGCAGGTCTCCGATCTCGCCAACGAGACTCTTATGCGGGTCATCCGGAAAACAGATGGCGGTCTGCTGGCGAAGAGGCGCATATCGGAAGTCGATGGAAGAGGAGAGATCCTCGACGTGCGCTTCCTCCGCTTGTGTATCGCCGGCCTTCTCCTGAGTGGGGCTTGCCGCGACTTGTCCTGCCTGCGCGGCGGCCACCGTCATGCCGATACGCGAGAGAAACTGCCGTCTGTTTGAATCCCGCTCCGTTTCATCCATTTGCAGCCCCCAACCAAGTCGGATGTTCGGCAGCCGAGCCCTCCGCTTCCGCTCCGTGACGGTCGCGGCTCAGTCTGGGTCCTAATAGTCTGGATAGTCTGGGGCTTCGTGCCGTCCGTCTGCGGCGACTATATCAAAGCGCTGGTTGTGCCGCTAAGGAATCGTTCATCCGGGATTGCACGTTAGCTCGGATGAGCGGCGCCTGCTGATCGGTGAACCGAAGTTGCCCCTGGATTCCACGCTGCAAGTCGCTGTGGCTCCAGTTGGCGCGCATGATGCCCTGTTGCGAGTGTGCCTTGGGACCAAGCAGCAGATGGCCGAACTCATGGGCCACAGCAAGGCCAAGCAGCGTCGCGGGACTCACCCCTTCCTGCTCCGCCTTCGCCTGGATATGAGCATAAAAGACGCGGGCATAAACCCCTTTATTGGAGCCTCCGACCACCGACCGTCCGAGCACATCCTCGCCGAACATCTGGCGGTTGTCCTCCGTAACGATCGTCAACTGAAGCCGATTCGCTTCGGCCGCGCCGGTGCAGGCCGAGGTATTGGTAGCGAGCTGGCAATCGAGCCATTCCACCTCGACACCCGCCTGCCTGAGGATTCGTCCGGCTTGTTTCTGTGCTTCGATTAGCGTGTTGTCCGGCACGGCCGCCCCGTTCAGAACCGTCACGGAGATTCGCGTGGTTTGCTCCGCAACATCCGGCGACTTTCGATTGGCCGCCCATGAACTTACTGGAATCATGAACCCCAGGACGAGACATTTCGTGGAGATCCCGCGCATAATTGGCCACCTCCTGGCCGGCTTGCGGGATCAGATTGAGTCTTTTGGGAAGGAACTTCGATGCAGCGGAGGTGATACGGCTCTGGTATTGAGAAGGCCGTCTATGTCATAGAGAAACAGAGGGTTACTTCTACGGCTGGCACGCACGTTGCTCGTACTTGATGGGTTGTCTCGGTCGTCTGGCGGTCGAGAATTCTTGCTAGACTTGCACCTGTGAGTGCGCCACCGCCTGGCTCCGAGCCGAGGCTTGTCCGTTTCGGTGTGTTTGAACTCGATACGAGAACCAGAGAACTGCGCAAGCGCGGCATCAAGTTGAAACTCCCCGAACAGTCGATCCAGATTCTGGCGATGTTGTTGGAGCGCGAAGGGGAGTTAGTCACGCGCGAGGAGCTACAGAAGAAGCTGTGGCCCAATGACACAATCGTGGAGTTCGACCACAGCATCAACGCGGCGATCAAGCGGCTGCGGCTGGTGCTGGGGGAGGCTGCCGAAACGCCGCGGTTCATTGAAACGTTGCCACGGCGCGGCTATCGGTTCATTTATCCGGTGCCGAGCGAAACCGGGCAGCCGAATGAATCTCCTAAGGACAATCCGCCGCCGCGGAGAAGATGGTTATGGTCTGCAGCGGCAGCGGGGTTGGCAATTCTTGCGGTATCCGGGGCTGTTTGGGTTGGCAAGAGGACAAACGCCGGCTCCCGCACGCCCCAACCGTCCCGGGAGACTCCGCTCATTAGCCTGCCGGGAGCCGTCAGTAGTCCATCGTTTTCTCCAGACGGCAAACAGGTTGCATATTCGTGGCGGGATGCAGAAGGCGCAGGCGGTGCAGGCATCTACGTGAAACTGGTGGAGGCTGGGACCGCGCTTCGCCTCACGAACCCCCCGCAAGACGATCACACTCCGAAGTGGTCTCCGGACGGACAATGGGTCGCCTTTTGGCGACACCTTCCACCCAACTCGGGAGTTTACGTGGTTTCCGCACTGGGGGGTTCGGCCCGCCGGATAACTGGCCTTGAAAGCTGCGGCGGACTGGACTGGCTGCCCGATGGCCAGCATCTGTTGGTTTCTCAAAGTCGTGTCGTGCCCGAGGAGCCGGGGAACGGATCAACAACGGCGACTGCACCATCCCGGCTCTGGTTAGTGGCCGTCGAGACCGGACAAAGGCAGCCCCTCACCTCACCGCCGGCGGGGACTCTAGATTTCGATCCTGCTCTTTCGCCAGATGGAGAGACGGTAGCGATTGTTCGGTCGAACGGTCACGTCGACTCTAACCTGTACCTGATGGCGATGGACGGTGGTCGAACTCGCTGGCTGGCGGCGGACGCAGGATCGATCGCTTGGATGCCCGATGGCCGAGAGATTGTTTACTCTTCCAGTGCCGACGGCCGCCTTTGGCGGATCCCGGTCTCGGGCGGAGCGCCACAGCCAGTCACCTACAGCGCCGAATGGGCAACCGATCCAGCTGTTGCCCGTCGAGGGGGTCGCCTCGCGTTTGTCGTATCGGAGTATAGACAGAGCCTCTGGCGCGTCGATTTAACCCGTAGAATTCCACCCACAGTGGGGCAACCGGTGCGCCTCGAGAATACTACCGGCTTTCAATTCGACCCATCTTACTCGCCGGATGGCGGTAGGATCGCTTTCGGTTCGAACCGTTCCTCTTTCGATGAGATTTGGGTGGATGACTCCCAGGGCAGAGGAGCGGCCCAACTGACCAAGCTCAAGGGCTTGCATCCCGGCTCGCCCAGTTGGTCTCCGGACAGCTCGTGGATCGCTTTTGATTTGAGCCGCGACGGCAATGTTGACATATTCATGGTTCGTTCGGACGGAGGAGAGCCCCGGCGTATGACGACGCATTCTGCCGAAGATGTCGTGCCAAGCTGGTCCGGCGACGGAAAGTGGATTTACTTCATGTCCACGAGGAGTGGTGTGCAACAGATCTGGAAGGTGGCCGCCGAGACGGGTGAATCCCCGTCTACACCAGCGGTCCAAGTGACGCAGGGCGGTGGTATTAACCCCTTCGAGTCCGCAGATGGAAAGTACCTGTACTACGCGAAGGGACGAGGAATGACGGGGCTGTGGAGAAAGGATCTCACCTCCGCAAACGGCCTCGAGGAGCCAGTCATCGAATCGTTACAGTATTGGGGCTGGTGGGCACTCGCTCCGCAAGGGATTTACTTCCTTGAGCAGCCGGCAACACCAGGCCCAGCAAAAGTGCACCTGAAGTTCCTGGATCCGGCGTCCAAGCGGACTGTGGAACTCGCCACTCTGGACAAACAGGTCAACCCGGGTGCCTCCGGCATTGCTGTGTCGCGGGACGGACTGCACTTGCTTTACACGCAGGTCGACCGGTCCGGTTCCGACATTATGCTGGTTGAGAACTTTCACTAGTGGGGTTTACGTTAAGGCCGGCGACGCCCGACGCCCGTGATTGCGGCGACGCTCGGTGTCGTAGACAAGGTACCGGTTAGTTTCTGCGACGGCCACGCGCGTTGCGGGTTCCCAATGGCTCGCCTCAGTCGTCTGTAGGTCAAGAATTCCTGCTAGACTCTCACCGATGAGTGCGCCGCAGCCTGGCTCCGAGCCGAGGTGCGTCCGGTTCGGTGTGTTTGAACTCGACACCAGAACCAGAGAACTGCGTAAGCGCGGCATCAAGCTGAAGCTCCCCGAGCAATCCATCCAGATTCTGGCGATGCTGCTGGAGCGCGAAGGCGAATTAATCACGCGCGAGGAACTGCAGAACAAGCTTTGGCCCAATGACACCGTCGTCGAGTTCGACCACAGCATCAATGCGGCGATCAAGCGGCTGCGGCAGGCGCTGGGAGATACGGCGGAGACCCCACGGTTTATCGAGACCTTGCCACGGCGGGGCTATCGATTTATCTATCCGGTCGACGGCGCATCGGAAGCGCCAGACGAATCCAAGCTCCGGTTTCTGGAGGTGGCGACGGCGACCCGATTGGCCAGACGGTCTCCCGTTACCGAATCCTCGGCGTGATTGGGCGCGACGGTGCTGGGGTCGTCTACAAGGCGGAAGATACGCGGCTGGGCAGGACCGTTGCCCTCAAGTTTCTGCCCTGTGAACTGGCGAATAACAAGCCTGCAGCGGAACGCTTCGAACGGGAAGCGCGGGCCGCGTCCGCACTGAATCACCCGAACATCTGCACTCTGCACGATATGGGCGACTGCGATGGGCAACCATTTCTGGCGCTAGAGTACCTGGAGGGGCAGACGCTGAGGGAGCGCATCGAGGGGAAGCCGCTTCCGCCGAGCGAGCTATTGGAGCTGGCGATTCCGATTGCGGATGGCTTGGACTCGGCGCACTCGAAAGGCATCATCCATCGCGACATCAAGCCAGCCAACATTTTCGTGACCAACCGCAACGTGGCGAAGATTCTGGATTTCGGCGTGGCGAAGTTAACGGGCGCACCAGAGGCCGCCGGTGTGGAACCGTTCACCAGCCCGGGGAGCACCGTGGGCACGTTGGCCTACATGAGTCCGGAGCAGGCGCGCGGCGAAGAACTGGACCCGCGCACGGATCTGTTCAGCTTCGGAGCAGTGCTGTATGAGATGGCGACGGGCCGGCAGGCGTTCTCCGGTGCCACCGCGGCGGTCATCTATGAAGCGATTCTGAATCGGGCGCCGGGACCGGTCACTAGCTTGAATCCAAAGCTGCCGCCGGAACTGGCGACGGTCATCAACAAAGCGCTGGAAAAGGACAGGCAGACGCGGTATCAGACCGCGGCGGAAATGCGGACGGATCTGCAGCACGTGAAGCAAGTGCACGCCGCCAACTCGAAGGCCACGCCCGCTGGGAGCAGTGGCTCTCACGCAGGCACGCCCGCGACATCCAGTTCTGCCGATGGCCTTGGTCAAGCCTCATCAGGGAGCGTGACGAAGATCGGTGGAAGTCCTCCGGCAGGGAAGAGACGTTGGATGATTCTCGCCCCCGTCGCCTTAGTGCTTGTCGCTGCGGCCATCGCAGGATTCATCTATTCCCGCTCCGGAAGGAACCGTGATGCGGCGGGCTTACCATCCCGAGAGATCCCCCTCACGGGCGTGGCGGGATTTGCTCGCAACCCGTCCTTTTCGCCCGACGGCAAACAGATTGCCTACCGGCTGCGGAATGAAGATGACGACTACGGGAGCATCTACGTGAAGCTGATCGGGACCGGAACAGCGCTTCGCTTGACAAGCGGCCCTCAAAACGATTACTTCCCCAAGTGGTCTCCGGACGGACAGCGGATCGCTTTTTCTCGATACATTCCTCCTAACTCGGGAATCTACATGGTCTCCGCACTGGGAGGATCAGCGCGCCGTATCACAGGACTTGAAAACTGCGGCGGACTGGACTGGCTGCCCGATGGCCAACATCTCGTGGTTTCTGAGCTTTTGGGTCAGCAGTCGCTGAACAGAATATGGTTGGTGGCCGTCGATACCGGACAACGGCAGCCGATAACAACACCGCCGACAGTGTCATGGGGAGATTTCAGTCCCGCCGTTCGCCGGATGGAAAAACCCTGGCGTTTGTTCGGTGGTCCGGCGCTGCGATGACTGACTTATACCTGATGCCGATGGACGGCGGTCCGCTTCGCTCGTTGGCCGCGCAGGCAGTTACGCCTTCCTGGATGCCCGACGGCGACGAGATTGTCTTCTCTTCTTTCTTTGAGGGGCGCGTTTGGCGAATTCCGGTCGCAGGTGGAATCCCACAGGCGGTCACGACCAGCGCGGAACGAGCATCGAATCCGGCTGTCGCCCGTCGAGGACATCGCCTCGCCTTTGACGTCTTCGAGAATAGAATGAGCCTTTGGCGTGTCGATCTAACCCGGACGATTCCTCCCGTTGCCGGGCAACCGGTCCGCCTGGAGAATACGACAGTTCTGCAATACGACCCATCTTTTTCGCCGGACGGAAACAGGATCGCGTTCGGGTCAGACCGTACTGGTTCCGGTGAGCTATGGCTGGACGACGCGCAGGGAGGGGCTGCGGTTCAGTTAACCAAATTCGGCAGCTCGAATCCGGGCTTGTCCCCGCTGGTCTCCAGATGGCTCCTGGATCGCTTTTGATGATCGTCGAAATGGCAACGCGGACGTATTCGTGGTGCGGCCGGACGGCGGGACGCCTCGGCGGATTACGACGCATTCAGCAGAGGACGTTGTGCCAAGTTGGTCCGCCGATGGAAAGTGGATTTACTTCATGTCCACGCGGTGCGGTGAACAGCAGATTTGGAAGGTACCCGCCGAAACCGGCGAATCCCCGTCCACACCAGCGGTCCAAGTGACGCAAGGGGGCGGTATGAACGCTCTCGAGACCGCCGACGGCAAGTATCTTTACTATGCGAAGGGCCGCGGAAAAAAAGGGCTGTGGAGGAAGGATCTCACCGCACCGAACGGCCGGGAGGAGCCAGTGCTGGAATCGTTACAGGATTGGGGTTGGTGGGCGCTGGCGCCACAAGGCGTCTACTTCCTGGAACAGCAGGAAATACCGTTCCACTCGAAAGCGCGCCTGAGATTCTTGGATCTGGCAACCAAGCGCATCAGCGAGTTAGCCACGGCGGGCAGGGCAAACACTGGCGAAGGCGTCATTGCAGTGTCGCGAGACGGGCTGCATCTGCTTTACACGCAGCTCGACCGGTCCGGCTCCGACATCATGCTGGTTGAGAACTTTCATTAGGGCAGGCGACCGGAACGCAGGCAACTGGAACGGACTCAATTTCCTGCTAAAACGCTGAAAGAAAACAGGAATGCTCTCATCTTTTGGTGGTCTAGTATATTTCTAAGCGACCAGAAGGCGATCACAGATCTCGCAAATTTATTTTTGCCTTCTTTTCAATTACTTCCAAATCCCATCGCCCGGAATTGCCACCCTCGCCTGAGATAATCGTGTTGTAAGAAGATTTCGTGCCAAGGGCCGTCGCGGCTAACCCCGCGTTCGGCCCTTCTCTATTTTGTGGCCTCAGCCACCAACCAGAAACCCGGGCCGTTGCGCCCCTCACCGCCGTTTACGCCGCATGGCCTCATGCCGCGTGAGAGGCGCAGCACTTCAAGTTGTCCAAACTTCAAATCAAAGGATTCCGAACCAAATGTCTTCTGCTCCCCAGATCGCTGCCAATCAAGCCAATGCCCAGCTCTCAACCGGTCCGACCTCGATGGAAGGCAAGGCCAAGTCGTCCCTCAATGCCATGAAAACCGGCCTCACTGGCCACACCGTCTTGCTCCCCGGCGACGACGCCGAACTCTACCAAGCCAAACTCAAGCACTGCCTCGAGGCCTTCAATCCCGTCGGCGAAAACGAAACCGCGCTGGTCCAGGCTCTCGCCGACACCGAGTGGCGTCTGGCCCGCATTCCCGGTCTCGAATACGGCATCTATGCGTTAGCTCGTATCGAGTTCGCCGACAAGTTTAACGACCAGCCAGCTGAACTTCGCCCCGGCCTCATCCAGTCTCACACTTACCTCGCCTATCACAAACAACTGAGCAATTTGAGCATCCAGGAATCCCGCCTCTATCGCCAGGCGGTGAAACTCAACAACGACCTCGCCGCGCTCAAACGACAGCGCCAGCAGCAGGGCCAGGCCAAGCTCACCGAGGCAGCCCGCCAGTACCTCGCTGCTAACAAGGCCAGGAAGCCCTTCAACCACAAAGAATTTGGGTTCGATTTTTCAATGGACCAAATTGACCGCCATGCCAAGCTGATCCAACAACGTGAAGAGGGTTTCCCAGCCGCGTAGACCTCACTTGTCTCCGTTTACCCTGTTTCCTGCTTCTTAACGGCAGCCGGATCGTTGCTGTTGAGCCGTGAAGACGGCCAAGCCCTGGTTTCTTGACAACTGAATAGGCAGCCGCTGCCGACCAGTCCCACCTTGCTATCGTTCACTGCTATTGCCCCACAAGTCCCTCAAAACGCTGGACCACCTCGCTCCAATCCAGCCTTCCGCGGGCGAGGTCGTGGCCGGCGCCGGTGATGGCCAACAGTTCGGTGCGGGCTGGAATGAGAGCCAGTGCTGAGCGCATCTCCTCAATACTGCCGAAGCCGTCCTTCGTGCCTTGTACGAAGAGCGTGGGCGTCCGCAGCGCAGGGAGATGGGCGGTGCGGAGTTGATCGGGCTTGGTGGGTGGGTGCAGCGGGTACGAAAGCGCCAATAGGCCGGCAGCCACGCCCGGCACTTCTGCGGCAAGCATGGTCGCCTGACGTCCGCCGTATGAGTGGCCGCCGAGGTATAGAGGGCCGGAGACCTTCGGCTTGAGAAACTCGAGCGCTGCCTGCAGTCCCGCACGGTCTTGTGCGGCTGTTGCAGGAAACGGGGGGCCGGAGGGACGGCGCTGGCGGAAGGGCAGATCGATGCGCAGCACGGTGAAGCCGGCGACGCAGAAGGCTTGGGCCGCAGCCACCAGGAGCGCCGACTGGCTATTGGCTCCGGCGCCGTGTGTGAGGACGATCCCGGCGTGAGCGGTCGTCTCCGGTTGATGCAGAAAACCTTGGACTGAGTCCTGTTGGATGGCAGTGATGGCAGCGGAGTGAGGCATCAGTTTCCAGGCTACGACGAACCGGCCCGCTGTGACGGTGAGAACTGCGAGCACCGGTGCGGTAAGGTGCGTTTATGCGTTTGCGCCTTGCCACGCCTGACGACATACCGGGATTACAGCTTCTGATTCCCGCCTCGGTGCGCGCATTGCAGAAGGAGCACTACTCCGAACGCCAGAGGGAGGGCGCGATTGGCAGCGTGTTCGGGGTCGATACGCAGCTGATTCACGACGGAACGTACTACGTGGTGGAGGCGTTGGACGGGGAAGGGAAGACGGTGCTGGCCGGCTGCGGCGGATGGAGCAAACGCAAAACGCTGTATGGCAGTGACCATGTTGCTGGGAAGGACAACGCTTGGCTCGATCCGGCAACCGACGCGGCGCGCATTCGGGCCTTCTTTGTTCACCCTGACTGGCCGCGCCGGGGAGTTGGGTCGCGGATTCTCGAGGCCTGCGAAGCGGCGGCTCGCACGGCTGGCTTTACACGCCTGGAAATGGCGGCCACGTTGCCTGGTGTGCCCCTCTACAAAGCACGCGGCTACGTGGAGGTGGAACCCTTCAACGTGCCGCTATCGAACGGCGAGAAGCTACCTGTGATCAAGATGACGAAGGCGCTGGGGTAAGTGGCACAGGCCAGCCAGTGGAAGCGAACCTAAACAGCCATCACGTCTAGAGTAGACTGTTCGCTGTATGCAACCCTTTCCCTTGATCTGTTCCTTGATGTTGGCATCGCTGTTCCCACTTGTGTCACAAGCTGCGGCCAGCGAACCCTTGGCTGGCCGGTGGGACCTCACTATCACGACGCCAACCGAGACGTATCCTTCGTGGCTGGAGGTGCAGTTCACAAACGGAATGCCAAGCGTGCGTGTGCAAGGTAAAGTATCGAGTGTCCACCCGGGGAAGGACGTGAAGCTGGACGGAACATCACATATTTCCTTCTCAACTTCGGAGTGGTTCGGCAAGCAAACCCCCGTGACGTGGGATATCACTGTTGCCGGCGGTACGCTGAGCGGAGCGCAAAAACGGCCTGACGTGACGGGCCAGATTGTAGGCGTGCCCGCTCCGCTGCTGAACCGCGCCGCGCCAGAGGCTTGGACGAAGGCGGAGCCGCTGTTCAACGGCAAGAACCTGGATGGATGGGTGCCCGACGATCCGGCCACCAACCATTGGGCCGTGATTGACGGCGACCTGGTGAACGTGAAACCGGGAGCGAATCTGCAGAGCACGCGCAAGGTGCAAGACTTCAAACTGCACATCGAATTCAACTGCCCAGACGAAGGCAACAGCGGTATCTACCTTCGCGGCCGTTATGAGATCCAGGTTGCTTATCAGAAAGAGAACGATGCTATTCACGGCATGGGCGCGGTGTATGGATTCCTGAAGCCGGAGAAAGAGATCGCGCCCAAGCCGGGTACGTGGGAGACGTTCGATGTTACGGTGATCGGACGTCACGTCACCATCGAGCGAAATGGAATCAAGATCGTGAGCAATCGGGAGATTCCCGGCATCACGGGCGGCGCGCTGGATAGCGCCGAGGCAGAAGCAGCGCCCATCTTTCTGCAAGGCGATCACACCGGTGGGATGAAGTATCGGAATATCACGATCGAAGTACCGAAAGAATAACGGGTGAGCGAAGGAGAAATGAGAGGTTTGAGCGCTCCCCTTACGGTCGCGCCTTCCATGAGAAGGCGGCCCAGGTCAAGGATTAATTTGACCTTATCCCCAAAACCTTCATCGCCGACCAACGGGAGGCGCCGGGAAGCCTAAGCACCCTTCTCTTAAAAGGGGTTTGACTTTCCTCGGACCACCCACCTTGATGTGGGCCGACCAACGGGAGGTGCGCTTGTGCGTCCTTCCCTACACCTTCTTCAACCCCGCCGATTCGCCCTGCTTCCATTCGCACTCTTGAGTTCAGCGTCTTGCTCCGGTGCCGTTTGGGGTCCATCATTTGAATCGGGTGCTGCCATCTCAGAACCGAACAGAACTTAGTTCGAGCAGTCCGTTTCCCTCACATCCGCAGCGCCGACATCGGACCAACCCTCGTCGCCCGGTGTGCCGGAATGTAGGTGGCAGCGAGCGCGACGAGAATAAAGACCATACCGATCACCACAAATGTTGCCGGGTCGGTAGCGCTGACTCGGAAAAGAAGATTCTGCATCACCCGCGTCAACGCGAGTGCGCCTGCGACCCCGATCGCGATTCCCGCCAGCGCTAGTCCGAGACCCTGGCCCATAACCAGTCGCAGAATATCGCCTCGTCCTGCGCCCAACGCCCTTCGTATGCCCAACTCCTGGACTCGCATCGTGACCGAGTAAGAAATGACTCCGTAGATTCCGATTACCGCCAGCAGCATCGCCACCCCGGCGAAGGATCCCAGCAGCAATACGATTAACCGGCGCTGCCCGACTTCTTCGTCCACCAGGTCGTCCATGGTTCTGATAGCTGAAATAGGTTGGTCGCGATCCAACCCGCGCACCTCTTCGCGAATTGCTTTCACGAAGCGGAGAGGATCCCCTTCCGTTCGGATCGCCAACATGGCAAAGGGCTGAGGGTTCTGTGCGAACGAGACGTACACTGTCTCCGGCCATGCGTTGCCTTCGAGATTCTGATGCACATCGGCCGCGATTCCAACGATCTGCACGGGCTTTGCATTCACGCCGCCAATCAGCAGGTGCTGCCCAACCGGGTCCATGCCGGCGGGATAGGCGGGCCAAAAGCGCCGGGCCGTCGTTTCATCGATGATGGCAACGCGTTGCGAACCGTCGCCGTCCTGGTCAGTGAACTCTCGTCCCCGTCGCAAGGGAATACTTAGCGTCCTGAAATAATTCGGCATCACCACCAGCAGCGTTGCAATCGGCCGCTCGTTTAACCGCAGAGGCGGCTTGTTGGCATCCTGGATTGGGCTCCCAATAAAGCCGGTCATCGGAAGGAACATCGCAGCGGTTGCGCTGCGGACTCCGGGTGTCGCTCCTACCTTCTTGATCAGCTCTTGAAAGAGCCGTGTTTTCTTTTCGTCGGTGTCATAACGGGAGACCGGCAACGTTACCCGCATAGTCAGCAGGTTCGCCGGATTGAATCCCACATCCGCGTTGCGAAGATGCGCCACGCTTTGTATCAGCAGAGCCGCCCCAATCAGCAAAACCACGGAAAGCGCGATTTGCGCTACCACCAGCAGTCCGCGGCCGTTGATCCTGGCAAGGATTCGCCTCGGAGCGCCTTGGCTTGCGGCTTCACCGCTGCCGCGCAGCACGCGGATGAGATCAGGCTGGGAAGCGCTCAACGAGGGCGCCAATCCAAACAGGATGCCCGTCCCAATGGAGACCGTTGCCGCGAACGCCATCACGATCCAATCCAAACGAATCTCGCTTGCGCGCGGCAGATCGATAGCAGTCATCGTTGGAATGGAACGCAAACTCCATGCGGCCAGCAGCACGCCGATCGCTCCACCGATTGACGACATCAGAATGCTCTCGGCAAGAAGCTGTCCCATCAAGCGTGCGCGACCGGCCCCCAGCGCGCCCCGCACGGCGAATTCTCTCGAACGGGCGGTAGCTCGCGCCAGCAGCAGGCTCGCCACGTTCGCGCAGGCAATCAACAACACAAAGCTCACCGCGCCGAACAGCATCCACAGCATCGTGCGCACTCCGGCCACCAACTCTTCTTTCATGGGTTTCACTTCCATGGGTGACTTCGGCTTGGCGTCGAGCATGGCCGGATGAGCCATCGCGTACTGTAGATGAATCACCGCCAGCTCCGCATTCGCTTGCCCTATACTCACTCCCGGCTTCAGCCGGCCGAATAGGGTCAGGAAGGGGCTCAGTACCCGCGACTTGGCCGGCATCGTCGGCCACTCCGACGGTCTTGTCATCCACACGTCTACGCCCTGGGTAGGGAATTTGAACCGGGGCGGAAGGACGCCAATAATCGTGTACGAAGCCGCCGACAGCGTTATCGCCTTTCCACCGACCTGCGGGTCTCCATGGAAACGCCGTTGCCACAGCTCTGAACTGATCATCACCACAGGCGTACCGCCGGGCGAATCCTCCGCCGGAAGAAAGCTGCGTCCCAAGATCGGGTTCACTCCGAGAATCTCCAGGAAATTGCTCGAAACAAGTACGCCGCTCACGACTTCCGGTTCGGTTCCGCCCGCCAGCGTAAGACTCTCATCGCCGGCGAACGCGGCGATTGCGCTAAAGGAGTGCCCGCCGGTCTTCATCTCTTGGAAGCGGGTGGGCGTCGCTCCGCCAGTGATACGGACCAGCTGATCGGGATTGCTATACGCGAGCGGCTTCAGCAGCACGGCGCGGATAACCGTAAACATCGCCGTATTGCCGCCAATGCCGAGCGCTAGGACGAGTATCGCCGTCGCTGCAAACAGCCGGTTCTTCCGCAGCCCACGCGCCGCGTAGGCGGTGTCCTGCCAGAAAGATTCAAGAGTTCTGGTCATCTTCACGCGATCAGCCTCGCTGCTCCTATGAAAGCAGGTTTAATCTAGCAGTTAAGGCTCACGTTGAGGTCCCGAGCAGCCTTGTCCAGTTCTTCCAGCATGCCGACGGTAAGGTCTACGTTGACCCGTTGTATGGCTGCACCATACGGCCTTTGCCTTTGGAAAAACGCGAGATGTCTTTTCCTTGATCGGCAAGCCGGGCAATCGCATCGGCAGAAACCAGTCCACGAGGTTTACGAGTTCTCCTCATATGATCGGACCTCCTCCTTCGTTGATCTCCACAGTGTGACCAGGTACAGGACTTCACCCTCCTGGTCTTCCCGTATCTAACCCGCCGACGCACATTATGATCGCTCTCAGCTATCCTATTCCTTCTATGCGTAACCGACCAATCTGCCTTGCCCTCGTCTGCTCTAGCGCCCTGTTCTGCGCCTCAGCCGCGTTAAGCCCGGACGCCAAGCTTTTGCCCTCCTCGCTTCAGCAGCAAGCCGAGTTGCAACAGGCTTGGCTCAAGAGCCGGCTCGACAACAATCTCCCGGCACTCATGCGCAAACACGGCGTGGCCATGTGGATTGTCGCCTGCCGTGAATATGCGGAAGATCCGGCCTTCTTCTCGCTCGTTTCACCAACCGTCTTCGCGGCTCGCCGCACCACCATCTACGTCTTTACTGATAAGGGCGGCACGGAGGGTGTGGAACGTCTGGCCCTGGGCGGCGACTCCAATGGCGGTCTCTACACGGTCTATCGCGACCCGGATGCTCCTAACCACGAGATATATGGCGACAGCCAGTGGCTTACTCTTCGCAAGCTGGTGGATCTTCGCAAGCCGAAGAATATCGCCATCGACATCTCCGAAACCCATGCTTTCTCTGACGGCCTGACGGTAGGCATGCACGAAAAGCTGGTCGAGGCCCTTGGTGCGGACAACGCCAAACGAATCATTCGCGCGGACAATCTCGCGTTGGAGTATCAGGAATTGCGTGTTCCGGAGATGCTGCCGAGTTATCAGGAAATGATGCGTGCGGCGCATTCGTTCATCTCGCGGGCCTTCTCGAATGAAGTGATCACGCCAGGCAAAACCACTGACCAGGATGTGGTCTGGTGGCTTCGGCAGGCCGTGAACGATGCCGGCTACGGCACCTGGTTTCAGTGCTCGGTGATGGTGCAGAGGGCCGGAAGCAGGGAAGGCATCGATTTTCTCCATAAGGAGAATGGCATCGTGATCCAGCGTGGCGACGTTCTCCACACCGACTTCGGCATCACCGTGATGCGCCTCAACACCGATACTCAACACATGGGATATGTCCTTCGTCCCGGCGAAACCGATGTGCCTGCCGGTTTGAAGCGTGCCCTCGTCAATGGAAACCGCCTGCAGGATATCGTCCTGGAACGGTTGCGGCCCGGTCGAACCGGAAACGAAATCCTAACCGAATCTTTGGCGGCAGCGAAGGCGGCCGGCATCAAGGCCTCCATTTACAGCCATCCCATTGGCGACCACGGTCATGCGGCTGGTCCGCTGATTGGTTTGTGGGACCGCCAGGAAGGCGTCCCGGGTCGGGGTGATGTGAAGGTTCTTCCGATGAGCTGGTTCTCAATAGAACTCTCTGCCTGGACTCCGGTTCCAGAGTGGAATAATCAGGAAGTCCAGATGGCGCTTGAAGAAGACGCAGGTGTGGACGCTGCCGGACATGCCTCGTGGATCCTCTCGCGCCAAACCGAGTTTCACTTGGTGCGGTGACGTAAAGCGGTTCATCTCAAACCGACGGTCTGCGTTGCACGCTCGTATACAGACGCTTCCGCCCCACATAGGAAACAGATGTTGTGTGTTTGAGCACCAGCGGCAAGCTGGCGCCGCCCTGACTCCACGTTCCGTC
>JBAUOG010000530.1:0-7485 GCA_049579625.1 Bryobacteraceae bacterium | reverse complement strand
CGGTGAACACTTCTCAAGGCACTCCTCCCGGCGATCTCGGTTTCATCATCAACAACTGCGCCGCCGGCCAAATCAAGGATCCCGGTCCCGACCAGCATCTACAGACCACTCTCTACACCCAGGCTTGGGTCATCCACGGTAATGCGATGGTTTTCACTACCCAGCCCACCCCTCAACAAATCTCCAACAGCCTTCTTGGTGTCCTGCAGGCCTATTGGATCGATCGGAACCGCGTCGCCATACAACCGCAATACATTCAGACCGGCGATTCCTACTCACTCACCTATAGCCTTACAGGCGGCCTGACCGTGACTCCCGCCGGCATTACCGGCGGCACGCAAATCCCGCTCACTCCCGGCGGCAGTTTGACCCAGGATGAGCTCACACGCTATCCACAGCTTTCCGCCTATGCTGTTTTGCAGATCGCCTCCAGCGTCCCGCTCGCGACGCTTCAACAGGCGCTCACAGGAGAGCTCGCCGTTTCCACTGTCAGCTCGGGCGGAGTGCTGCAATACGCCACCGGTGTCCAGGACGCCGGTGTTCTCGACGACCTGTATTACTACACCGGGAAACTGGGCGTTGTCTTTCGGAATGACAACGATAACTGGCAAGACTGGTCAGACGACAATTCCTACGCGATAAAGATCAAGCTCTGGGCTCCGACCGCAAAACAGGTTTCCCTCGAGCTGTTTAACAATGCAACCGACACGGTGCCGGTCTCCACCATCGCGATGCATGAGCACAATGGGGTCTGGGTCGCCGGCTTCGACGCGAGTTGGAAGAACAAGTACTACTTGTTCAGTGTGAACGTCTGGGTGCAAAGCGACGCCGCGATCGACACCAACGTCACCAGCGATCCTTATTCGGTCGACATCGCCCTGAACGGCTTGAAGAGCCGGATTACCGATCTCGATTCCGGCGAGAATAAGCCCGCAGGATGGGAAGCCGTGGCATCGCCTCCGCTTCACAGTCTCAGCGATCTGAGCCTCTACGAACTCCACATCCGTGACTTCAGCGTGAACGATGCCACCGTTCCCGTCTCCGATCGCGGCATGTACGAAGCCTTCGATGACCAGGGCTCCAAGGGTATGCGGCACCTCCGGGCACTTGCGGCTAGCGGTCTCAAAGCCGTACACATTCTGCCCTCGTTCCACTTTGCGAGCATCAACGAAGACAAAACAACTTGGCAGACGACGGGCGACCTCTCGCTCGATCCGCCCGACGGCGAACAACAGCAAGCCGCCGTTGCTGCCGTTCAGGGCAGCGATGGCTATAACTGGGGCTACGATCCGGTTCATTACATGACTCCGGAAGGCAGCTACGCCATCAATCCCGACAACCGTGTACGCGAATACCGCACCATGGTGGAAGGCCTGCATAAAGCCGGACTGCGGGTGGTGCAGGACGTCGTCTTCAACCACACCAACGCCAGCGGTGAGAACCCCAACTCGAACCTGGACGAAGTCGTTCCCGGCTATTATCATCGCCTGGACGCGAACGGCAATCTGGAAACCGGATCGTGCTGCCCCGATACCGCTAGCGAACACCGCATGATGGAGAAGCTCATGATCGATACCGTCCTGCTGAACGCTCGCGAGTACAAGATCGACGGCTTCCGCTTCGACATCATGTCCTTCCATTTCACTTACAACATGCAGAACCTCCAGGCGGCGCTGCGTGCTCTGACACCCGAAAAAGACGGCGTCGATGGATCAAAGATTTATATCTACGGGGAAGGCTTCAATTTCGGCGATACTGCAAACAACCAGATTGGACCCAACGCCGATCAGGTGAACTTATATGGTTTTGGCATTGGCAGTTTTAACGACCGCATCCGAGATGGCATCCGCGGTGGCAGTCCTTTCACCGACGAGCGTGTTCAAGGGTTTGCCACAGGGCTGTTCACTGATTCAAGCGCCTTCACCAACCAGAACCCGCCGCAGAACGGCGCACAGGCTCAACTGCTCCAGTACTCGGATTGGGTCCTGGTCGGGCTAGCCGGCAATCTGCGCGACTACAGCCTCGTCAGTAGCTCCGGTGCCACTGTCACCGGCTCACAGGTCGATTACAACGGCCAGCCAACAGGCTACACCGCTACACCCATCGAGGCAGTGAACTACTGCTCGGTCCACGACAACCAGGATCTCTTCGATGCGGTGCAGCTGAAATCCAGTTTCAACGACAGCATTGCCACGCGCGCACGGCGCCAAATCCTCGCGATGAGCCTCATAGCACTCGGCCAGGGGGTTCCCTTTTTCCACGCGGGAGACGACCTCCTGCGCTCCAAAGATATGGACCAAAATAGCTATGATTCCGGCGATTGGTTTAACAAGATCGATTGGAGCGGGCAGACGGCAAACTGGGGTATCGGTCTGCCGCTCGCCAGCCAAAACAGTGCGCAATGGCCAATCATGACGCCCCTTCTCAGCAACTCTGCTTATACACCGCTGCCCGCGAACATCAGCTATAGCAGCGCAGCCTTCCGTGAGTTGCTGCAGATCCGCTCCAGCTCCGATCTGTTCCACATGGCGACCTTCGCCGAGGTGCAACAGAACCTGGCCTTCCTAAACACCGGCCCGAATCAAACTCCCGGACTGATTGTGATGAAGCTGGATTCGAACGGTTCTCACTATGACGGCTTTCAGCACATACTGGTCGTCTTCAATGCGACGAATTCATCCGTTACCTTTGCCGACACCCATTTGAAGGGTTCGCGGCTGCAGCTACATCCAGTGCAGCAGCACTCTAACGACCCGGCGACTCGGCAATCCGCGTTCAATTCGCAGCAAGGCAGCGTGACAGTGCCAGCGCTCACCACCGCCGTATTCGTCCGGTAAATCTCGGCCGGCCACCCGGGATCACTTCCCATCGTTCTACCGGCGCGGCCGGCTGCCCTCGAGATAGGATGTGGCTCACCAGCCTTTGCAACAACGCGTAGAGAACCACGATGCAAGCCGCGCGTAACAGTTCTTGAATACCCGGCTGGGTCCAATCGTTCATGTCTTAACGCTACGGAATCGGACCGGAAGTAAGAAATCGGCCGTCGTGTTAAAGGCAGATGAAGTACGTTCTAACACGCTCAAAAAAAGAGGATACGCAAAGCCGGTTTCCGGTCAAACTGATTTGCGCCGCGCCCTTCCATTACGCTGTTCCCGACGAACCCCGCGGTAGAAGAAGGTGTTCTTTCATGCCACGTTCAACCAAGAAACCCCCACCGCCGTCGCCAAAACCCAATCCTGTCAGCGGGCCCACCGGCACACGGGGTGCAGGAGGACGCCAGTTCGGGCAGCCGAGCCCTTCCGCTGATCCGACCAAGTTCACCGTCGATCACCCCAACGACAACCCGCTTTACAATCTGGTGAACAATACGCTGCTGCAGCCGATTCCCCCGCCCCGCACGCCGAATCCGACCATCACGCTCGCCGATATTCTTGGCAGCTCCGTGGCGCAGGCCATTCAAAATGCCGGCCAGATTGTCTTCCACTCAGTCAGCGACACAGGTTCGGTCAACGGCCCCGCAACACAGTCCCTGGTAGCCGACAAGATGGTCGCCGACTTTGCCGACGAGCAGCCTGCCGACCGTCCTTCGTTTCTTTATCACCTGGGCGACGTGGTCTACAGCTTCGGTGAGGGGAAGTACTACTACGATCAGTTTTACGAACCCTATCGCTCTTACCCGGGTCCCATTCTGGCGGCAGCGGGCAATCACGACGGTCAAGTCTACTCCACCGACACAGCCGGGTCGTTGGATGCTTTCCTGCGCAATTTCGTGAATGCGCAACCGGTAAAGACGCCGGAGTCGGGCGGCCTGGTCCGCACGGCCATGACCCAACCCGGCGTGTACTTTACCTTCGACGTACCGTTCCTAATTATCATTGCGCTCTACAGCAACGTGCTGGAAGATCCGGGGGTCATTTCGAGCGAAGGCAACAAGAGTTCGCCCGTCGACAACCAGCAACTACCCTTTCTTCAGGCCGCTCTGACCCAGGCCAAGGCTGCCAAGAAGCCGGTAATTCTCGTTACTCACCATCCTCCTTACACGGCGGGCTCCGCTCACGGCGGCAGCCCCCAAATGCTGGCCGACATTGACGCTGTTTGCGCCAAGGCGGGCGTCTGGCCCCATGCCCATCTTTCCGGCCACGCCCACAATTACCAGCGCTTCACGCGCACCATCAATAACTACGAAATCCCGTATTTCGTTTGCGGTACCGGCGGCCATGGGCTGAGCCCGCTGCAGGCCAAAGGCAAATCTATTCGCGTCCCTTACTAGGTTTCGAGCCAAGTCAGGTTTGAGAATTACAACGACAAAGACTACGGCTACTTGCGGGTGGTGGTCAGCCCGCAGCAGTTACGCCTCGAGTTCCACGTGACAACACCGGGTCCGGCCACCAAAGCGCCCGTTGACGTGGTGACCGTCGACATCGCGTCACATAAGATGGTGGCCAGCTAGGCCGCTCGCATTTGAAGATCGACGCTCACCAACACTTCTGGAAGCGGTCCAGGCTTAACAGCACTTGCCGTTCTGGTATTTTCGGGCCAGTCTGGCATCCGAAAACGCCTTCCACTCGTCCCGGGAGTGAACGCGCTGATGCCACGCCAAGTGCCGCTGATACGCACTCTCGTCGGAGAGCTCCCGCGCCAGGCTTCGCAAAAAGCGGAACAGCTTCTTGAGCACGCTCATAGTCCGCTCGCCTCCAGTTGCGACATAACAAACGGTGTTTCCGACGACCTCGCTTGCCGCGTGCCCCGTACCAGGCCGTACCAGACTCGCGCCGAATCCAGCACGACCAGCGAAACCAGCAGCAGAAAAAGACCGCACACCGCCGCGTCCAGGCGCTCGTTGAAGATGCGAGCTTGCGTTTCGGCCAGCTTCGCAGCAGTCATCGTTTCCGTCGCGATCGTGGCCTCGAGCGCCTGCGCCTGGGCCAGGAAACCGAGCCGCGGAATTGGCGAAAAGATCTTCTGATATCCCGCCGTGTAATTCACAATCAGCAGCCAAACCAGCGGAACGCCGGTCACCCAGACGTACTTCAAGCCATGCATCTTCAGCAGAATCGTTGTGGCGACGCACAGCGCGATCGCGGCCAGAAGTTGATTCGCTATTCCGAACAGCGACCACAACGAGTTGATGCCTCCTAACGGATCCAGCACGCCGTGATAGAGGAAGTATCCCCAGCCCGCCACCACAGCGGCGCTCGTGAGATACACACCCGGCTTCCAACCTATCCGGCCCAGCGGCGCATAAACATGCCCCAGCAGGTCCTGCAGCATGAAACGTCCGACGCGCGTTCCGGCATCCACAATCGTCAGTATGAACAGCGCCTCGAACATAATCGCGAAGTGATACCAGAAGCCGAGAATGGCATCGCCGCCGCCGGTCTTCGCAAAGATCGCAGCCATTCCCAACGCAAGCGACGGAGCGCCGCCGGTTCTGCCAAACAAAGTCGCTTCGCCAACGCGGTGCGCCAGGTGTGCCATTTCATCCGCCGTTACCGGGAAGCCCCATCCCGAAATCGTTGCCGCCGCGGCAGCCGGTGTCGCCCCGACAATGCCGGCCGGCGAGTTCACTGCGAAGTAAACGCCCGGAGCCAGTGACGCCGCGGCCACCAACGCCATAATCGCAACAAAGCCCTCCAGCAACATCGACCCGTATCCAATCGGCCACGCGTGCCACTCCTTGGCAATCATCTTAGGCGTCGTCCCGGAAGAAATCAGCGAGTGGAATCCGGAGATGGCGCCACAGGCGATGGTGATAAAGCAAAACGGGAAAACCTTCCCGGCAAAGATGGGGCCCGTGCCATCCACAAATTGCGTCAGCGGGGGCAGCGCCAGGTGCGGCCTGACCGCCAGGATGCCCAATGCCAGCAGGAACACCACACCTAGCTTCACAAACGTACTCAGGTAGTCGCGTGGGGCCAGCAGCAGCCACACTGGCAGTACGCTGGCCAGAAAGCCGTACACGACGATGATCAGCGCGATCGCCACGCCGCTCAGTGTGAATACCGCCGCCCAGGACGGCGACTGCGAGACCCACTGCCCGCTGAAAATGCTGAGCATCACCAGAACGAAGCCAATCAGCGAACACTCCAGCACTTTTCCCGGCCGCAAGAAACGCAGGTAAAGGCCCATGAACAACGCCACAGGCATGGTCGCTGCAATCGTGAACGTGCCCCAGGGACTTCCTTTCAGCGCATTCACAACCACCAGCCCCACCACCGCAAGCAAAATCACCATGATCAGCAGCACCGTGACGAGTGCCACAAAACCGCCCACTTTGCCGATCTCTTCCCGCGCCATCTGGCCCAGCGTTCGCCCATTGCGCCGCATGGAACAGAACAGAATGATGAAGTCCTGAACCGCGCCGGCCAGTACAGACCCGATGAGAATCCACAGCAGCCCCGGCAAATAGCCAAACTGCGCGGCAAGCGTCGGCCCTACCAGCGGACCCGGCCCGGCGATCGCCGCAAAGTGATGGCCGAACAGAATCCACTTGTTCGTGGGCTCGTAATCGTGCCCATCATGTAGTCGTTCGGCGGGCGTGGCGCGCCGATCGTCGAGCATCATCACCTTGGCTGCGATGAACTTTGCGTAAAAGCGGTAGCCTAGCGTGAACACGCTGGCCGCTGCTAGCAGGATCCAGATGCTGTTTACCGATTCCCCCCGTTGTTCGGATATGACACCCAGGCAAACCGCGGCGACCACCGAGAGGAAGGCGCCTAACAGCACGTTCAGACGTCGTGGCATTTCATAAAAGTATAGGCCGTCACGTATTGTCGGCGGGTCGCCAGGACTGCCAACCTACCGTGGCACAGGCTTCAGGCTGTGAGCAGTGACTCGTAAACAAGCCTGCCGTCGGCCGCACTCACTCCACTTATGCCTGCCTTCAAACTTCAGAACCTCGGCAATCCACTCAGTACACCTCGAGAGTCCATGCCATCGCCCAGCTTCACCGTCGCCATCACACGCCAGCTGCTGTTCATGGCGCCGATGTAGTGTGGCGATCCGCCGGGCTTCGCCATCAGAATCAGCGTGGCGTGCTGGCGCGGATACGTCAGCGCTTGAAACGTCATCGAGCTGCCATCCGTGTGCCAGCGGTCCGAAGCCGGGCTTCCCCAACGCACCACGATCGAACCGTAATCATCGCTCGCGGTGAACCCAATCCCTGCAGTCGACTGACGTTCCAGGACTTGCCGTGGCCGGAAAATCCATTCACGAAGCACGCCCGCCGCCAGTAGCGACACGACTACAGCACCCACTCCGGCCACTAACAGCATTCGGCTCGCACGCGAATCCGAAGGGCTTTCCAGCCGGATACCCACCACGGCTGCTGGCCGTGACAAGGCCGTGGATTGACTCCATGGCCGGGGATTCTCGTTAACGGCCCGAGGCATTTCGATCACCCGCCGTACCCGCGGCCAAACCGCTCCCTCGCGGTATTCCAACTCCTTAGTCAGGCCGACTATCAAAATCGGGTCGTCTATTTCG
>JBAUOG010000529.1:0-5977 GCA_049579625.1 Bryobacteraceae bacterium | reverse complement strand
GGTTTGATCTTTCTTCACCGTTGGACGGGCCTGACGCTGACTGCTTTTCTCATCGTGGTTGGCTTGACTGGCACTCTACTGGCTTTCAGAACGGACCTCGAACGGCTGATCAATCCGCAACTGTTTGCCGAGGCAAAACCCGGCCAGACGCCGCTCGACCTCGCGACCCTTGCCGAACGCACCGAGGCCCTGGCGCCTCAAGTGCGGGTCGGCTATTTTGTGGTCGAGTGGGATCAGGCTGCGCTCTCCTGCGTGCCACGGACGAACCCGGCAACGGGTAAGCCCTATGACCTGAACTTCAACCACATCTTCCTCAATCCCTATACCGGCGCGGAACTCGGCCGCCGCCGGGAAGGGGATTTGTCGCAGGGCCGCGTCAACCTGTTGCCCTTTATCTACGACCTGCACGCCTCGCTGGCGATGGGTTCTACAGGCGGCTGGATACTGGGCATCGTTGCACTGATCTGGACGCTCGATAGCTTCGTCGGGTTCTATCTCACGCTACCCTGTAATCCCGGAACCTTCTGGCAGCGCTGGAAATACGCCTGGCAAGTGAAGTGGCGCGCCAGCTCTTTTCGCGTCAACTTCGACCTGCATCGCGCCGGCGGATTGTGGTTCTGGCTGGTGATCTTCGTCTTCGCCTGGTCGAGCGTTATGCTGGCGTTGCGACCGGTTTATGACCACGTGACTCGGGCGCTGTTCGACTACCGGACCGACGACGAGGTGATCAAAGCGGTCTTGCTGCCCCAGCCGCTCGATTCGCCAAAGCTCGACTGGCGCGCGGCCCAACAGGCGGGCGAGCGGCTGATGGCTGAACAGGCGGCACTGCATCACTTCAGCATCACGCGCCCCTACGGTCTTGCCTACATCCCGGAATTCGGGGTATACACCTATGCGGTGCGGAGCAGCCGCGACGTCCGAGGTCACGGTTGGGACACCAGCATTTGGGTGGACGGCAACACGGGTGCGCTACGCGACGTATCCCTGCCGAGCGGTCAGCGCAGCGGCAATACGGTGAGTACCTGGCTTTGGGGACTTCACTACGGCGATATCCGGGACTTTCTGCCTTATCGAATTCTGGTCAGCCTCTTCGGATTGATCCTGGTCATGCTGTCCGTCACCGGCATTTACATCTGGTGGAAGAAACGCAAAGTGCGAAAGCTCTCGGCGACACGGCGGGGGCTGGTTGAAGCTGAGGGGTTGAAGGCTTGACTCCAGGAGGGCCAAAAGGCGCGGTCTGCTTCGATAGTTATTATGTATCGGGAGGCCGCCAAGTTACTAGAACCCAGGTATCTGGATGATACAGTTGCTACGGGAGGGCTGCCCGGATACGGCACTCGACCCAAGAACGACAACCCTAGCTAAACTAAGGAGAAACTCATGAGACGCCGAGAGATTATCACTGCTTTGGGAGGTCTTGCGGTCGCTGGTTCGTTCGCGGCGAATGCTCAGAACGCGGCCGAGATGCACCCACCCAAATACAAGAGTCTGGAAGAATCCGCCGGCAAATGCGTGGCGACCGGCGAAGACTGTCTCCGGCATTGCCTGGCGATGATGTCCATGAAGGACACCAGCATGGCTGATTGCGCCAATATGGTGGTCCAACTCATCGCCTCGTGTCGCGCACTTCAGACTTTGGCTTCACTCAACTCAACGTTCACCCCCGGCTTCGCGAAAGAGGCCGGCCTGGTCTGTGCCGCTTGCGAGAAGGAGTGCCGGAAGTTTTACGACAAATACCCCGTATGCAAGACCTGTGCGGATGCATGCAAGACCTGCACTGACGATTGCCACAAAGTCGCTGCGTAGAAACGGCCAACTCTGTTACCCTTGTCACATAGTCGCATGCTATCGACGGCCACAGCTAAAGGGACCCGGAAGCGATCCTTGTCGGTAGCGGTGCTTCTTTGTCTTCTCGTCGGTTCGCCGGTCGCCTCTCTCGCATCGTCCTTTGTCGACCTCTCGCCGCCATGTTGCCATACCCACCAGATCGGTGGGTTGGCCGGGCTCTTTGCGAAGCATTCCTGTTGCTGCCGGCGAGTATCCGCTGATGGCTCGGCGCCGTCGATTCATAGCCGCTCACATTGCGGGTCGGACTGCGGAAACGCGCCGAGCGGATTCGCTTCGTCGGTAAATCTGTCCATAGCCGGCCTCAGTTTCTCAATCAGGCCCACAACGGCATCGGAAGCTCTTGCTCCTTCACGCTGGTCCGCACCCCTTGCTCAAATACTCGCTCTTCGCCGTTACCAACGGCCACCACCCTCCTTCTCCTGATTCCAACTAACTAGTTAGATTTCGTCGGCCGAAACTCGTTCGTTGCCTCGCTTCACGCTTTGGCGCGCTCGCTTGGTCCGACGTTGGGGCTTTAGTCATCAGGAAGGTCAGTACATAAGTATGCACTTAATACAACTTCAAGACTATGCGGGCGACCGGCTCGCCGGCCGCTTTGCTTCAATCGCGACGCTGGCAGTTGCCTTATTCGTTTCCCTCGCATCGGCAATCCCGGCGCTGGCTGCAGACCTGGGAACGGTTCGGGGAATTGTTCACGACTCACAACACCGTCCAATAGAGAATGCCACCGTAACTGTCCATGGCCAACCGGGAGCATTGTCAAAGACGACGCAGTCGAACGCGAACGGCGAGTTTGAGGTGGACGACGTTCCAGATGGAGATTACGTTGTTACCGTTAACGCCTCAGGCTTTTCTGCGCTGGACCAGGCGATCAAGGTGGCGCCAGGAAAGAACCCTATATTGCATTTGCAACTCGAGGTCGCGGCTCTTCAACAATCCGTGGAGGTCGCGGAAGCTGCCAGTAAGTTGAACACTTTAACCGCTACCGTGCAAACAAACGTCACGGCGCGGGAGATTCAGGAGACTCCCGGTGCGACGCAAACCAATAGCCTTGCCATGATCACGGATTACACACCGGGGGCGTACATGGTCCACGATATGCTTCACATGCGCATGGGCCATCAGGTGAACTGGTTCTTCGATGGCATCCCCGTAATCAACACGAATATTGCTGCCAATGTCGCTCCTCTGATCAATCCTAAGAACGTGGAGGATTTGCAGATAGAGCGCGGCGGGTATTCCGCCGAGTACGGCGATCGAACCTACGGGTTCTTCAATGTCATCACACCATCCGGCTTCGATCGGGACAACCAGATGGAATTGACTGCCTCCGTGGGCAATTTCTACAGCACCGACGACCAGTTCAACGCGGCCGGGCACACCCAGCGCTTCGCCTACTACGCGAGCCTCGACGGCAACCGGTCCGAACTGGGCCTCGAACCCCCTGTACCTCAAATCATTCACGACGAGACCAGTGGCCTGGGTGGCTTTGTCTCGCTAATGTTCAACGCGACACCGCGGGACCAGTTCCGGTGGATCGCTTCGCTGCGCGGAGACCATTATCAGATCCCGAATGATCCAGACCTGCAAGACGCAGGCATTCGGGACGTCCAGGTTGAGAAAGACGATCTCCTTGGTTTCCAGTGGAACCATACCTTCTCTGACGGCGTACTCTTCTCGCTCTCCCCCTACTGGCACTTCAACCAGGCTCATTACATCAGCGGACCGGGTGACATGCCGTTGATCCTGGATGACAATAATAAGTCCAATTACGTTGGTGCCAGAGCTTTCGTTCAGATCCAAAAGAACAAGCACAACGCTCGGGGCGGCCTCGAGGCATGGGGCGAGCATGATAACAGTTTCTTTGGATTGACGGCAAATCCCGGCGGCCAGTTTCTAAATGAGCAGGTAAAGAACTGGGCTACATCAACTGCTCTCTTTTTGGAGGATCAGTATAAGGTAACCTCCTGGCTAACTCTGGATCTGGGGCTGCGGCTGACGCATTATGCCGGTTTGATCGTCAACAACGCCTTCGACCCCCGCCTGGGCGGCGCCATCCGGATACCTCGCCTGAATTGGATCCTGCATGGCTACTATGCCTACTACTATCAACCCCCGCCACTCGACAGCCTGTCCGGTCCTGTGCTGGATTTCGCCTTGACGCAAGGCTTTGGGTTCATTCCTCTGCAGGGCGAACGCGACATTCAACACGATATCGGCCTCGACATTCCCTTCAAACGTTGGACGCTCAGCGTGGACCAATTCCACACCAGCGCAAGAAACTATCTCGATCACGATGTTATCGGCAACTCGGGGATTTTTGTCCCGCTGAGCGACCTCGGCGCCATCATTGAGGGCACCGAAGTCACATTGCGCTCGCCAAGGCTCTTCAAGGTGGCCCAACTTCGTGCCGCCTACTCAAACTCAATTGGACAGGGCATTGGGCCCATCACCGGCGGTCTGATCGAGCCTCTCCCGCCTGGAAACTTCCTTCTCGATCACGATCAGCGGAATACTGTTTCGGGGGTTTTGTCTCTGACCTTGCCGCATAACTTCTGGGCCACGCCGGCTTACCAGTACGGATCGGGATTCCTCGAAGGAGACGGGCCTGGGCACCTGCCGCCGCATTCCACCTTTGATTTTTCGTTTGGCACACACCTCGGGGAGAACTGGTCGCTCTCGCTGAATGCTACGAACCTGGCCAACTATCGCTACCTCCAGGACACGAGCAATACCTTCGGGGGCACGCATTGGAATTACCCGAGGGTGATCTACTTCCAACTGCGCTACCGTTTTCACTTCTGAGCGATGTCGGCCATCGGCGCGGTCTGGATCGCCAATGCCTCGGATGTCTCGGCGCGCACGCGACACGGGAGCTGAATATAGCCGGCGTCGGAGGGATCGTGGCCGTCAAAATCCAGGCTCAATAAATCCTCGACATAATCCCAAACCTCAAAGGGACGGTTTGGGCAATAGTCAATTTTTCCACGGCTTCTAGCGCGCGGTTCAGTGAAGTGTTCACAGGCTCTGCCGTGTGGTTCATTCTCGGCAGAAGTTGTTTGATCCGCAAACACTTACGGCATTGTGCTTAGCGCAGTGCCGGCCGGCTTCCTGCGGTTTCTGCATCACGGCGCTAGACGTCTATAACTGTCACAGGCGTCGTACACATCGGGATTGGGCCTAATAGCGAAACCAAAGTAGTCGTGTAAGGGAACCGGATTCGCGGCACATGGCACAAACACAAGCTGCGCCGAATTAATCTCTTGTGGAGGGATGCCGCCGAATCTCGTTGGCTGGGACAAGCCGTTTTCCGGCGATAGTCTCAGCTGGGCCACAATGCGACCGCTGACTTTGTCTCTGGCCCAAAATTGAATTTCGCCTGGGTGGTCTTCGGCGGCGGCCAGCTTGTCGCTGGAGAAGTCCGGAATGGACAACCAGAAGTAGCCGTCATCACTCAGGGCCGCTGTGCTGCCCAGCGGGATGGCTGTCGCTGAGCCGTCGCCTGCCCCATAAAAAGCGGGCGCCCAAAGCGCCACATATTTAGCCTCAATACGCACCTTATGCCCGTAGAGCCGATCGAATCGCGTCACCCTACCTCGGATATTCATGGAAGAAACCGTATCGCAATCAAACATGTACTTAAATTCTTTTGGTGCGTCAATGGAAAGGTCCGAGACCCGAAGAGCGCATCCCGGGCTATAAAGAATGGCTTTGAAGCGAGTCGCGGGGCCCACCGGCAGATGATTGACTCGGTAGTAACTCATTTGCGGTTCAGGCATAACCCAACCACTAAAGCCGGGCGAGTCGCCCGTGACCCTGAAGCGTCCCCAGAAACCGGGCTCGTGACCCGGGAAGGCAATCTCAAGCGTGGCGTAGGAGCGCGGTCGACGGGCTTCTTGCGCCGGGATGAGTAAGACGATTACGCTGCATAAGAAAGTGATGCGCCAGAACCTCATAGGACGAGCATAACCATTTTTTTGGAGCTGCGGCCCGGTTTCGGGTGAAGGGCAATACCCGGCGATGCAATGCGGCGACTCGTCGTCGCCGCATGCCGGTCGCCTGGGCGTAAGCGCTCCCCCGTGGACTGGAAACTGCTCCGCGCTAATGGATCTTCGCCACAATGCCATAG
>JBAUOG010000528.1:0-2427 GCA_049579625.1 Bryobacteraceae bacterium | reverse complement strand
GTTCAGAAGCTCTTCTCTCGCAGCAACCGCTCTGATCAACAGCCTTGACATGTGTTTGTTTCTCGGCAACATTGCCTCCGCATCCGCTAGCATGCTATCTTCGCTGAGAAGCTGAGCTTTGAGGTGCGAGAGTAGATAATCAACCTCAGGACTGCTCTCGCGTAGGGCCTCGATTCGCTGCAGGGCATAAACGACCGTGAAGTGATCGCGACCATTGTAGAAACGCCCAATCACCGTGGTGCTCCAGCCACTGACCTGTTTTGCCAAGTACATCGCGATATGGCGGTTGAAGGCCGCTGGTTGAGCATTGCCCGGCACTCGAGTCGGACCAAGGTGGGCTGAAACGACCTCATCGATCCGCGCTAGGGATATCCGGCGTAAACGAGGAGTGTCAATCCAGGGTGAAACGGACATGTGAAGAACTCTTATCTCTGTGTCACGAGGACTGTTAGGACAGCACTCCGGCGGCTCGATCCCGCCGGTTTCCGTTTGGACTGTCGACCGCACCATCGAACGGCGCGCTATGACGTCGCAATTGCCATGATCCAGGAAACATCACGGAGATCCATTGTGCGTGGTTTAACAACGGCGGCGATCAACCGGCGGTGCACAAGTGCAATTAGGACGACACCTCTTGCCCGTCTCGAAATCGGATATCAAGTCGGACCAGGGTCGTTAGTCCGATCGATCCGTTTAGAGGTGTCACGATCCGGCGCATCTGGCGATCTCTTTTCCAAAAGTTCAAGCACTCGTGCGGCAATCAGGTCTGCGAGCGCCTCCAGTTCTCTTCGATTCGTACTCCCCAGAGAAGCCCTTTGCTGGACATCTACCGCCGACGTCAATGAGTCGTCATCACCAGAGAGCCGCCGT
Organism: Bryobacteraceae bacterium; assembly: GCA_049579625.1. Classification (GTDB taxonomy): domain Bacteria; phylum Acidobacteriota; class Terriglobia; order Bryobacterales; family Bryobacteraceae; genus CAJCIT01. The sequence goes on along the minus strand of JBAUOG010000528.1, from coordinate 1,557 downwards.
TTCAGATCTGTGATGAGCGCCTCTACGTCGGGGTCACTCTCACGCAAAGCTTCGATACGTTGAATGCCATAGCAAACAGTCGAGTGATCGCGGCCGTCGTAGAAGCGACCAATGATCTTCGTGCTCCATCGGCCAACATGTTTGGCCAGGTACATCGCGACTTGCCGGTTAAAACAGGCAGGCTGCGAGTTTCCTAGCCCGCGTGTCGGACCGAGGCGCACCGAAACGGCGGCGTCGATCTCTGCCATCCGAATACGACGGCGTAGAGCCAGGTTGGGTGCGAAGGATGTGCTTGCCATTTATGCTCCTTTTCTAGCGAGTGCCACGGCCGGCTTGAGCAGAAGGTTATCGCCATCCGCCGCAATTTGAGCCGGGCACTCCGGCCATAACGCTCGGACCAGTCTTAGCCAGCTCTCCAACCGCTCTCGGAACTTACGGGGCCGTGCATAGCCGACGCTCCCAAGCTGAGCGCCCAGTCCGAAGTCGCCGAAGATCGGCACTCGCTCCGGCCCTTTGGCCGTGAAGCACCGATAGGAAAGCCACATAAACAGATCCAATGCCGCTGGCGAAGAGGACAGCGCTCTGGCCGCCTGAAGGTCAGTTGGAATCGAGTGGGTGGTCACTTCCCGAAAGAATTCATCGCTCAGCACAATTCTGTTCTCGAAGTCGCCCTGCGGCGTCTCTCGATTCGGATCTCGTGAATACCAAATCCGTGCCTCTCGCATGAAGTTGAACCGCGCCTGGTGCGTCACCGGTGCTTTCTCCCGTTGCGTGTCGGTCCCAAAGAAAATGGTGGCGCCGAACACTCTCTGGAACGCGGTGATCAAGCGCCGATACTGCGACCCGCCTTGCTGCATGCCGAACACATCGAGCATCTCGGCCGCGCTGCGGAACGTGATGATCTGTTTCTGTTGCCGGATGGCAAGCGTCGCCAAGAAAATAGGGACCAACCGATCTTGTCCCCAGGGCACTCCGTATTGGGGATGCCCGGTGACTTGCAGCAGGAACTGACCATTCCGACGCTCGTGCATGAGTACGCCTTGGGCAGGACGCTTGACGGGTAAGCCACACAGAACAAACGGGCGCGATGCGAATCCAATGCTCTGCGTGGCGCTCTCCCGCTTCAGCCGAACAAGCTGAACCGCCTCAGCCTGGCGCAGTTTCCTTTTCGAGATGAAGAATTCGTCCGGAAGGCACCGGGCAATGGACCCAACTGCCTCCAACGAACCTACTCTTTGCCGGTCACCGGAAATGCTAGTGATAGCCACGAATTTCGGGTGTGATCCCCGTTGTTTGTGCCACTAATGTGCCACTCAGGACCTTTTATCCCACCCGGTGACACACTCAAAACCAACGTAAGTCGTTGCAAATGGAATGGCACCGGAAATATCGATTAGATTCAGGTTCTAGTGAGGTAACACTCGTGGAGGTTCAAGTCCTCTCATCCGCACCAGAATCAATCACTTACAACTCCCCTTGGAACCGCTAAGCCACTAGATTATCGTTCTGTTGATATCTATACTATATAAACATTTTCGTGCAAGAATGGTTTATGCC
>JBAUOG010000527.1:0-4201 GCA_049579625.1 Bryobacteraceae bacterium | reverse complement strand
GGTCATGAAGCCGCCGTAGCTCCAGCCAAAAATGCCGACCCGTTTCGGATCTGCGAAACCTAAGCTGACTAGCTTGTCGACACCGGCACGTTGATCGGCCAGTTCGACGCGACCCATTTCACGATAGAGCGGCTCCTCAAACTGGTGGCCTCGTCCCGAGGAGCCTCGATTGTCTAATTGCCAAATCAGATAGCCCTTATGCGCCAACACCTGTTCCCAACCGAGACCTGCCCACGAATCGCGCACCGTTTGCGCACTGGGCCCGCCGTACACAAAGACCACCACCGGGTACTTCACAGACGCCTGGAACCCGGCGGGCTTGATCAGCTTGGCATAAAGCAGCGTTCCATCCGGGGCCGTTACTTTGACGAATTCCGAGGGGAGAATCGCGTACTCGTCGGTGATCTTGCGATCGGCGGCACGGAATACCGCAACCTGCTTTCCACCGGCGTCATGGAGCGTCGTCTGGGGCGCATTGGTGACGCTCGAATAGGTGTCCATATAGTACGAGCCTTGTTCGCTCGCATTGATGGAGTGAGTACCGGGCTCTTTGGTCAGCCGCTGCGGCTCGCCGCCATCCAGCGAGATCTTGTAGAGGTGCTCCTCGAGCGGGCTTTCCCGACTCGATGTGAAATAGACTTCGCGCTTTGCGTCGTCGACTGCCACCACGCGCCTCACTTCCCAATCGCCCGAGGTAAGTTGACGAACAGGCTGGCCGCTATCGGAGTACAAAAACAGATGACGGTACCCGCTCGCCTCGCTCGCCCAAAGGAACTCATTCTTCTCCTTGAAAAAGTGCAAGATGTCAGTGACGTTGATCCAGGTCTTCGATTTCTCATTGAGCACGGCTCGCGCGGCGCCCGAAGACGGATCCACGAAGAGCAGCTCCAACTGATCCTGGACGCGGCTAAGCCGCTGCACAGCGATTGTCTTACTATCCGGCAACCAGTTCACGCGAGCCAGCAACGTGTATTCGGTGGTACCGAGATTCATCCACTTTGTAGGGCCGCCGGCAGCGCTCACCACGCCGAGCTTTACCTGTGCATTGGCGGTTCCCGCTTGCGGATACCGTTCGGGCTCTGCGATGGCCCGCTCACCCAGCAGGTCTGCTTGCGGATAGACAAATTCCTTGCTGACGTCGAACTGGAAATACGCGACGGACTTCGAATCCGGCGACCACCAGGAGGCGGTTCCCAAGTCCAGTTCTTCGGGATACACCCAATCCAGCTTGCCGTTCATCAGGGTCGGCGTGCCGTCGCTGGTGAGCTGCGTCTTCTTGCCGTCACTGATGGTCAATACATATAGATTGAAGTCGCGGCGGTACAGAATGCTGGAGCCATCGGGAGAAAGCTTTGGATCTTCCGCATCGTCGCCCGCTGAGCCGAGCCACTCGCTTTTCCCGTCCGAGTGCACAACATTCAAGTGGCCGCCGGCCGAGACCAGCAGGTCCTTTCCATTGGGAAACCACTGTAGCGACGTCTCAGAGACGCGCCGGTTCTGCCAGTTGAACGGCTGCCCGGCGTTGCTTGTCTTCTTGCTGCTTTCCTCGAGCGCGGCCAGGTCGAACCACTCTTTGGCTTTGGCGGTGGGCGCATCGTAGAGGAAGACTTTCCCGTGATCGCGATAAGCGAACGCCGCGCCGTCTGGCCGCCAAATCGGCGATGGCACGGGGCTGCGCTGCTGCGACAGCATGTCGGCCAGGGTCACGGGCTTCTTCGCTCCCAGGAGCGGAAGGACGCAGAACATGACCAGGCACCCGAGGGCCGGGCTAGTGAGCATCGTCTGAATCGTGCGGGGAATGGACTTCATGGCGAACTCCCAGTGTGCCAAATCCTTAACGCCGTGATCACGCGAGCGCCGACTGGCTTGCATCCGCCCAGCGTGCGGTACAAAGAAAGAACCCGCATGAGCGACCCCTCTACCATCCTCGGAACCGCGAGTGCCTCAGCCATCACGGTTCGTGGATTGGTGAAGCGCTACGCGAAGTCGAAGGTAAACGCCGTCGACGGAGTGTCGTTTGACGTGTCGCGAGGAGAGATCTTTGGCCTGCTGGGTCCGAATGGCGCGGGCAAGACAACCATCATCGGCGTCTTGACGACGTCGATTGTGCCGACCCAGGGTTCGGCATCCATCATGTCGGCAGATGTGGCGCGCGATCCTATCAGCGTCAAGCAGCGCATTGCGGTCGTCCCGCAACAGAGCAACCTCGACCGAAGCTTAAAGGTTCGGGAGATCCTAACGTTCCACGGGGCTTACCATGGAATGCCACGAAAGGCCCGCGAAGCTCTGGCCGACAGCTTGTTGGAAGAACTCGGCTTGGGCGAGCGGAAAAACGAGAAGGTGAATCGCTATTCGGGCGGCATGGCGCAACGGTTGATGATTGCGCGGGCGCTGATGCACGAGCCCGACGTGCTGTTCCTGGACGAGCCAACCAATAACCTCGATCCACAATCCAGATTGTTCCTTTGGGAGCGCATTCGGGAGATGAACGCGCGCGGCTTAACCATCCTGCTGACAACGCACGATATGAACGAGGCGGACCGGCTCTGCCATCGCATTGCCGTGATGGACCACGGAAAGATTCTAGTGAACGATACGCCATCCGCCCTGAAGAAGCTCATTCCGGGCGGGACCGTTCTCGAAGTACGCGCCGACGCGCCCGCCAATGGCCCCGCCGTTGGAGAGGCTGTACGAAAAGCGCTCAGCGAGATTCCAGGCGTTGCAAAGGTGGAGCTGGTGGAAGACGAAAAGGGCCCCACGGAAGAGGGTTTGGAGCCGGCCGGCTTGAGCTTTCGCCTCTACGCAGCGGCTGCGAACACGCTGATTGGCCCCGCGGCGCAGGCGGTCCTGGCATCGGGGGCGCAGGTCCGCGACCTAAGCGTCAAGCAGCCGTCGCTCGAAGAAGTTTTCATTTTTCTGACCGGGAGGCATCTTCGCTAATGAGTGATATCGCTGCGCCAAAAATGATAGATCGAACCTACACGGAGCGCCGGGAGAGCCGCACCTTCCTCGCCTTCAACGCATTCTTTGCCATTTTGCGGCGTGACATCCGCGTGACCGGGCGTGAGTTCCTGCCTTTTCTTCTTCAAGCGCTGATGCAGCCCTTGTTCTTTCTCTTCATTTTCGGAAAGGTGCTGCCCGGAATCGGGTTAGCGGCGGGTAATTTTGCCGCCCTGATGCTACCCGGCATTGTGGCGCTCACTGGCATGATCGCATCCATGCAGGGCGTAACCCTGCCGCTGGTATTGGATCTCGGGTTCGCTCGCGAAATTGACGACCGGCTCCTTTCGCCGCTTCCAGTCTGGTGGGTTGCGCTCGAGAAAGTCATCTTCGGCGCCATGCGCGGAGTCATCGCAAGTTCTGTCATCTTCCCGCTGGGCTGGCTGATTCTTGGAAGTGGCTTTGCGGTACGCGCTGACCGCATTCCACTCCTGATCGGCATGGTGCTACTGACCGGATGCGTCGGTTCAACCATCGGCCTGTTGATGGGAACCGTCATCAAGCCCGATCAGATCAGTTTGATGTTTACGCTGATCTTCACGCCGCTGCTTTTCACGGGTTGCACGTATTACCCTTGGGCAGCGTTGCGGAACATTCGCTGGTTTCAAGTGTTAACGCTGTTAAATCCGCTCACCTACGCATCGGAGGGACTCCGCTACTCGATGGTTCCTCCGATTGGTGGGCACAACTTCCCGACTTTGGGGATCGGCTGGACCCTGGTCATGCTAACCATATCCGTTGTGGCGATGTTCGTCCTGGGAACGCGCACGTTTATGCGGAGGGTGGTCACGTAGCTGGCCGCACCGTTTTCTGACGTGCGCGGGTTTGTTTCGGTAGATCATGCGCTCGCTGACGAGTCTGTGTGAAACCTCCGGCACAGATCTCAGCATGAGCGCCGGAGTGCACACCCTTAATGATGAAAGAGGTTGCGGCATGTTCATCCGAACGGCGCACTCCTCAGCTCATCGGGGACACCCCGGACTGATGTCATGCTCACTTCCAGCGTCTCAAAGCGCCGGCGGAGCGCTAGCTCGCCGTGCGCGCGCTGTAGGCGTGTCCCCAAACGCGACAAAGCTCCGTTAACCGCGGGCTTTCTAAGGCTTCCCAAGTAAGTATTCTCAGAACAACCGCGACCGTCGCTCTCCGCCGCGGAGGGGGCAAGCGGACCGAAACGGAGCCGCGACCGTGAGGGAGCGAGCGC
>JBAUOG010000526.1:0-2225 GCA_049579625.1 Bryobacteraceae bacterium | reverse complement strand
CAATAGCAGATAATACTGTTCCACCCTTTTTAATGACCATACGCCTCGCTATCTTACTGGTGTCAGCAATCATAGCAGTGCTGGCAGCCATTGTATCCATACTCTTTTCGCGCACAATTACTCGACCACTGGCAAAGCTAACCGGCGCGGCTCACGTGCTCGCTTCTGGCGACTACAGCGCTCGGGTCACAACACACTCACAAAGCGAAGTAGGAGAGCTTGCTACGACATTTAACGAAATGGCTACACGACTTGAAAAAGATGTGGATGAACTGCGCAAACAGGAATTCTGGCGTCGCGAATTGATCATGAATATTACCCATGATCTCGCCACCCCATTAACAGCCATTGCCGGGTTAGGTGAATCGCTGGTCGACGGTGTAAATCAGGATCGCGAAGACTTTGAAGCAACAGGGCGCATCATTGTTCGCGAGACCTTGCGCCTGCGTCGCCTGGTTCAAGATCTACATCTAATGGCAAAAGTAGAGGCAGGGGCTATGCAACCACAGCCTAAGGTATTGCGCCTTGCGGCTGTGATTGACGAGGCTCTAGCAGTACTGGCGCCAGAGTTCGAGCGTGCCAATGTAGAACCACTCAATAATGTAGCCTTCGATCTTCCACCAGCATGGGCTGACCCTGATATGTTGATGCGCGTCTTCTCGAATCTGTGCGATAATGCGCTACGGCACACTCCATCAGGTGGAACCGTGGTCGTTGAAGCCAGGCAGCAAGGAAATATGCTCGAAGTAGCTGTCACCGATTCTGGTAAAGGCATTCCACCAGAGGCTTTAGCTCGAGTGTTTGATCGCTTTTATCGCGCCGACACTTCCCGCCAGGTCAGAACAGGGGGAAGTGGTCTGGGACTCACAATAGTACGGGCAATCGTAGAGGCGCATAGCGGCACAATCAGAGCCGAAAACGCTTCCCAGGGAGGAGCCCGCTTCATATTTTCGCTTCCAATAGCTGAGCAAGCGCCTCTTTGGAGCTATAATACGACTCCCATTAAATAAATGCTTTTTGTAGCCAATCTTACTTACTCCTATGACCTGCATGAATGAAACAATGGTATATTACTACCAATGAACTACTCAAGTATTTACCCCAAAAGGTTGAAGGGATGTTTATGACAGAGCTAGATGAGATAGAGCGTTTAAAAGCCCAATTTATTTCAATGATTACACACGAACTCCGTTCTCCAATCAATACTATCAACGGCTATCTTGACCTGGCCCTGGAAGGCATAGGAGGGGAGCTCAACCAACAGCAACGCGAATTTGTGCAGCGAGCGCGAGCTGGTAGCGAACATCTCTATACGCTTATAGAAGACCTGTTGCTCATTTCACGTGCAGATGCAGGCCAATTGCGTTTGAACCGCGAACTCATCCGACTACCTGAGATCATCGATCAAGCCATTGAAGAACTCGAACTTGTCGCAATGGATAACGAAGTCACAATTCATGTTGAAATCGCAAGCGATTTTCCCCAGATATATGCTGATGCAATACGCATGCACCACGTAATGCGCAATCTTCTCAATAATGCACTTCACTTTACACCACAGGGTGGGGATATAGTTATATCCTCTTGTGTAAACGATACTCCCACAGAAACTGCAACCAGTGGTGATCAACAACACCTGGAGATTCAGATTCGCGATACTGGATGTGGAATTGCGCCTGAGTATCAGCAGCGTATTTTTGAACGCTTCTATCAAATTCCAATTGATCGTTCCGGAAGAGCAGGTGGTCAAGGTTTAGGTTTGACCGTCGCGAAGATGATTGTAGAACTGCACGGGGGGCAGATTTCGGTAGAAAGTATACCCGGCAAAGGTAGCAATTTCACCCTCACGCTCCCTCTCTTAACAGACAAAAATAAGAAAAATTGCCCTTGACGCCTGTCACAAAATCATGCTATGCTCATTCTATACCCCCAAATTTCGGGGAGATGAACGGAGGATGAACAGATAGCGACCAGACTTGGTATGTGAGCTTGTACAGAAAAGGAGACAGACCATGGGTATGCTGCGGATTATGTCCCGTCGCGGTGACGAGCGAGTCGTTTGGGATAATGAGAAGTTAGGATCCAACGACCTCGATGCTGTAGCGGCAATCCAAGAAGCCGAGCGCATCTTCAACCAGGAGCGCGCTCGAGGCGCAACCGCTTTTAAAGTTGAGTCTGGAAAACCTGTAGAGCGTATTGAGCAGTTTGACCGCACAGCAGAGCAG
>JBAUOG010000525.1:0-23561 GCA_049579625.1 Bryobacteraceae bacterium | reverse complement strand
ATCGATAACCTTGATGCCAGTCTCGAACATCTGCAGTTCGGTTGACTGCTCTTCGAAGGAAGGCGCCTGGCGGTGAATCGGGAAATGCATCTCGGTGGTCACCGGGCCCATGTTGTCGACTGGTTCGCCCAGCACGTTCATCACACGGCCCAGCGTTTGTTTGCCCACCGGAATCGTGATCGGACCGCCTGTATCAATGGCCTTCATGCCGCGCACCAGGCCGTCCGTCGGTTCCATGGCGACGGTTCGCACCCTGCTTTCACCAATGTGCTGCGCCACTTCACACGTGATCTTGATGGGCGTTGGCACGTCAAAGCCTTCGCTGGTCACGTGAATCGCGTTATAGATTAGAGGGATGTGCCCCTCGGGAAACTGAATGTCGATAGTGGGTCCGGCGATCTGAATCACCTTCCCCTCAACCCCTGCCGTTGTGGCTGTTGCCATACCGTTCTCCAATACCTGCCGCTTGTTACTGAGCCGCGGCCGCTCCACTTACAATCTCGATGATTTCGCGTGTGATAGCCGCTTGGCGCACGCGGTTCATATTCAGCGTCAGCGTGTCGATCACTTCCGCTGCGTTCGAACTGGCCGCATCCATAGCGGTCATGCGCGCCGCCTGCTCGGCCGAATTCGATTCCAGCATCGCCCGATACACTTGCAGTTCGACATACCGCGGAAGCAATTTCGAAAGTATCTCTCTGGGCGATTCCTCGAAAATGTAGTCGTGATCTTCCCTCGTTTCAGGAAGCTCAATCGGCAGAATGCGCCGCGTCACAATGTTAGGCGCCATCACGCTTTTGAACTCATTGAGAGTCAAATACAGCGCGTCAATCTCGCCTTTTGAGTATCGCTCGTTCATGCGCCGCGCAATCCCTGCCGCCTCGTCATAGCTGGGCTTGTCGATAACGCCGATATGCTCGCCGGTCATTTTGGCGCCCGTCCGCCGGTAGTAATCGCGCCCCTTGCGGCCAATCGCTTCAATCTCAATCGATGCACCGGAACGCTCGGCGATGAAACGCTGAGCCTGTTTCAACAGATTGGAGTTGAAGGCGCCGGCCAAACCACGATCCGACGTCACGACGATGAGCTCCACGTTCTTTTCTTCGCGCACCGCCAGCAAAGGTAAATCCGAAATGTCCAGCTGGGCTGCCGCTGCCGCGACATTCGACAGCACGTGATTCAGCATCTTCGCGTAAGGCCGTGACGCGATCGCACGGTCCTGCGCGCGGCGGAGCTTCGCGGCCGAGACCATCTTCATGGCCTTGGTGATCTGCTGCGTATTCTTGACGCTTCGGATGCGGCGTCGTATGTCTATCAGGCTCGGCATTGCTTATGCCTTCGCTGCGGCTAGTGTCGCGGTGAACTTCTGCTTGAACTCAATAATCAGATCCTTCAACTGGCCCTTGATATCGTCGTCCAGCACTTTCTTTTCCCGAATCGTCGTCAGCACGCCCGGATGAGCACTCTCGGCGTATTTGTTGAGTTCCGCTTCAAACTTCCTGATGTCCTCCACCTGCAGGTCGTCCAGGTATCCGTTAACGCCCGCAAAGATGATCATCACTTGCTTCTCTACCGGCACCGGCGAGAATTGGCCCTGCTTCAGGATTTCGGTCAATCGCCGGCCTCGGTTTAACTGAGCCTGAGAGGCCTTGTCTAAGTCGGAGCCGAATTGAGCGAAGGCCGCCAGTTCGCGATACTGGGCCAGGTCAAGGCGAAGACTGCCCGCGACCGCGCGCATAGCTTTGATCTGAGCGCTGCCGCCCACGCGACTGACAGAGAGGCCCACGTTGATGGCCGGGCGGATGTTGGAGTTGAACAGATCGCTCTCGAGATAGATCTGGCCGTCGGTGATGGAAATCACGTTCGTCGGAATGTATGCCGAAACGTCGCCCGCCTGCGTTTCAATGAACGGCAGCGCAGTCAGCGACCCGCCGCCCTTCTCATCGGAGAGCTTCGCGGCGCGTTCCAGCAGGCGGCTGTGCAAATAGAACACATCGCCCGGAAACGCTTCGCGCCCCGGCGGCCGCCGTAACAGCAACGAAATCTCGCGGTACGCCGCGGCGTGCTTGGAGAGATCGTCGTATACGCACAGCGCATGGCGTCCGTTATCACGGAAGTACTCACCGATCGCGCATCCGGCATACGGTGCGATGTATTGCATCGGGGCCGGATCGGAAGCTGTTGCCGCAACCACCACCGAATACTCCATCGCGCCGAATTCTTCCAGCGTCTTCACCACCTGCGCAACCGTCGACCGCTTCTGACCAATTGCTACATAGATGCAAATCAGATCGCCGCCCTTTTGGTTGATGATCGTATCCAGTGCGACCGTCGTCTTCCCCGTCTGGCGGTCCCCAATGATCAGTTCGCGTTGACCACGGCCGATGGGAATCATCGCGTCGATCGCTTTGATGCCCGTCTGTACAGGCTGCTTCACCGGCTGCCGGTCAATCACGCCCGGCGCGATGCGCTCCAGCGCATTAAACTCGCTTGTCGCAATGGGGCCCTTGCCGTCGATGGGATGGCCCAGCGCGTTCACCACACGGCCAATCATGGCGTCGCCGACCGGAATGGACATGATGCGGCCCGTGCGCCGCACTGGGTCGCCTTCTTTAATCGTCGCGGCATCGCCCAGCAACACCACGCCGACCTGGTCTTCTTCCAGGTTCAGCGCCAGCCCCACCACGTCGTTGCCGAAGTCCACCAACTCGCCGGCCATTGCGTTCTCCAGGCCGTAAACGCGGGCAATACCGTCGCCCACACTGATAACCGAGCCGGTCTCGGAGACATTCACCGCCGCGTCATAGTTCTCGATCTCGGCGCGAAGCACGCGAGAGATTTCATCTGCTCTGATCTGAGCCATACGATTCCTTCCAGCTAACCCTCTTTAAGAGGCCGTCTTCAATTTCTGCCGCAATGACTCAAGGCGTCCTTTGAGCGAGCCATCGTACTCCTTCGAAATCAGCCGCGCAATGACGCCGCCTAAAATCGAAGGATCTGTTTTGAAAAAAGGTCTGACCTGCTTACCACTCGCGCGCTCAAGCACGCTTACAATTTCCCGCTTCTGGCTGTCCGCCAGATTCACCGCCGAAACAATGTCGGCCCGCTGGAAACCAGTCCGCTCGTCAATAATCTTTTCAAATTCTCCTTGGACTCCCGGTAGGTCCAGCACGCGCCGGTGATGCACCACCAGCCGCAAGAAATTCTGAATAAGCCGGTGCACGCCTAGCTGGCTGGCCACGGTTGAAACCACCGCCTCTTTCTTGGCACGCGGAACGGAGGGCGAGAGCAAACATCGTTCCAGGTCGGGCGACGACTTGAGCGTGTCGGTCACCATCCGCAACTGGACCATGGCCTGCACGGGCGTCAGATCGGATTTGGGTCCCGTCACGGCGTCCGCCAAAGCGCGGGCGTAGTGGGTAGCGAGCGCGGTAACCATTTAGTTGTTCCCCCGCTGCACAGCATCCGCGAAGAAGCCGATGAGCCGGCTTTGATCGTCCCCTGTCAGCTGATCGCGAAGGCGTGAAGCCGCCATCGAAACTGCCAATTCCGAGGTGTGCCGGCGCAATTCCGTGCGCGCGTTCTGCTGCAGGCTGGCTACTTCCAGCGCAAAATGCTGTTGAAGGCGTTTGACTCCGGCCTCCGTTTCGCGCAGGATGCGCTCGTGCTCCCGCTCCATCTCCAGCTTCGATTCGTCGCGCAGCCTCTGCACCTCGGCGCCCAGCGTCGCCATCTTGCGGTCAATCTCTGACGACCGGAAGTCGGCTTCCATCTTTAGGCCGGTGGCGTCCTTGATCGCTTTTTGAATGTCGGCAGTGCGCGCGCTGAAGAATGCCGGACCTTTCTTGACGATGAAGTAGCCCAAGCCACCGGCAAAAATACCGAAGTTGATCCACTTGAAAAGAAGGTCGCGGCCTACGCCGGTCTCAGGATTATCTTGCGCTTCTTTTTCGGGGCTTTCGGCCCTCTGTGCGGCCACCGGCGATTCCTGCGAATAGACGGCCAGGGGTGTCAGCAGGAATGCAAATAGAGCGAGCAGCAAAGCATGTTTCTTCATCACGCCGCTCTCCGCCCCACCAACTGCTGCACAATCTGTTCGCTGAGCGAGGCCGCACTCGATGCCAGCTCTTCCTTGGCCCGCTCGACATCCTGAGAGATCTCCGTGCGGGCTCCCCGGATCTTGGCGTCGGCTTCGGCACGAGCGCTGGCAAGCGTCTCTGCCTGTTCAGCGAGCCAGCGGTGCCGCATCGCTTCCTGGTCTTTATAAATCTCCGCCCGCGCTGCCTGTAACGCTCGCTCGAATTCCGCCGTCTTCTGGTCTGCGGCCGCAAAAGCCTCTTCGGCGATTTTCCGTACGCCCTCGGTTTGCCGCCGCCGCTCGCGCATCACCTCCAGGAGGGGCTTGAAGAACACGATCTGCAGGTAAACCATCAAAGCAATAAAGAAAAACACGGTCGGAATTGCTTTGATCAGAAGTCCGGTGAGTTGTTGGGCGGTGGAGTCCATTCAGTTCGTCCGACGGGGGCTTTTTTTGAGGAACCCGCTCGAAGGCACACCCCACCTCGACCCGAGGTGTGTCCCGAAATACTAACGCTATCATAGGCGCTTGTGAGCGATCAACGAATCGACCCTCTAGCGCATCGACGGACTCTCTCCACAGCCCTTCAGCCCAGCGGTTGGGTCTTTGGCGTAGCTCGAAAACGCATCTGTTTTTCAAAGATTTAAGCTGGAAGGGATCAAAGCAGTCAGCCAGCATTCCCCAAGGAGATCCAATGATTTTCACCCGCCGCGAACTGAGCGCTCTTTTGCCATCTTTCTTTGCTGCGCCGGGGGCCTTCGCCGACAGCCTGGGGCTTCCCTCAAAGTGTTATTCATATGACAGCCTGACTGCTAAGACCAACCCGGAAACACATAACCAGGCGCGCGGCGTTCTCGATGGTCAAACCCACACGGGACTTCCCATAGAACTCCACATCACAACTCTCGCGGCGGGCCAGATGCCCCATCCGCCCCATCAACACGTCCATGAAGAGATCATCATGCTTCAGGAAGGCGCGCTTGAGGTCACGATCCTGGGCCAAAGCACTCGAATCGGGCCGGGATCTATCGCATACGTTCGCTCCAACGATCTGCACGGCTGGAAAAACGTGGGCACCGGGCCGGCTCAATACTTCGTCCTCGCAATCGGCAAGGACACCGCGTAGGCTTAGAATCCGTCCGGAGCCGTGACCAAACTCCAGCACTTAACCGCACCGCGTGAGGTAGCGGATCGAGCCCAGACCAACGATTGCGCGGACGGTGTCGGGTCACCAAGGCCGATGACGCTGGATACCGCCCTCCCGCGACACCCTCTTTCTGTGTACACTAGGACTTAGGTATTGCATTTGAATTCACACAGCACGTCCACCCCCGCGCTCCTAAGCGCCGTCCTCTAGTCCGGCATGTATCCACCAAGAGGTTTTGCCCCACGCCGGCCCAAGATCCGAGAAAACGTCAACGAGGCTATTAGAGTTCGGGAAGTTCGAGCTGTCTTCCCGGATGGATCCGTTGAAATCATGCCCACCCCGGCGGCCGTGCGCCGTGCGCAGGAGTTGGGCCTCGATCTAATCCTCATCGCCCCTACTGCTGAGCCGCCAGTCGCCAAAGCGATGGACTATGGCCAGTGGCAATACGAGCAGAAGAAGAAGCAGCACGAAGCCAAGAAGAAGCAACACGTCATCCAAGTGAAGGAACTCAAGTTCCGCCCCAACACGGATGACCACGATTACGACTTCAAGAAGAACCACGCCATCCGCTTCCTCAAAGAAGGGAATCGCGTCAAGGCCGTGGTGCAGTTTCGTGGACGCGAAATCGCACACGTCGATCTCGGCAAGAAACTTCTGCTGCGCTTTGCGCAGGATCTGGCGGGCGTCGGTTCAATTGAAGGCCAGCCGCGGCTCGAGGGCCGCAACGCTCACGTGATCATTAGCCCCGTGAAGGCCGCCACGCCGCCGCCCAAGGAGAAGAAAGAGGCCGCACCGGCCGCGCCTCCCCAACCTCCTGCTCCCGACTCGCGCGGCTAGTATGCCGGCGGGAAGGGCGATGCCGGGCGCGCGTCCGGACCGGATGACGCGATACACTATCCAGGAATCCATAAGGCCAGCCTCGGCCGGCCCATGCAATTCGGAAATGCGATTGAATTCTTCAATGCGAGTTGCGCTCTTCACCGACTCGCTGTTCGAAACGAACGGCGTTGCCACGTTGAGTCAGCAGCTAACACGGTTCGCGCAGAACTCGGAGCGCCCCTTCTTCTGCGCCTATGGAGGCGAGCGCACCACCGTCACCGACAACGGCTCCCTGCGGATCATGGAACTCCCGCGCAGTTTGGCGGCCTTTCCCGTAGACAAGGGCATGTATTGTGATCCGCTCCGTGTCTTCCGCTATCGAAAGCACGTCGTTGAAGAGCTCATCTCGTTCAAGCCGGATTTGGTTCACATCACCGGACCAGGGGATCTGGGTTGGCTGGGACTCTGGGCGGCTCATACGCTGGACATCCCAGTCGTTGCGTCGTGGCACACCAACCTGCATGAATACCTTTCGCGCCGGCTTTTGAAATTCTGCCGACTTGCGCCGACTCCATGGCGCGAAAAAATAGCGGGCAGTGCTGAGCACCAAAGCCTGCGTGGGCTGATGCGCTTTTATCGCATGGCCCGCTTCTACCTTGCCCCCAACGCGGGCACGGTCGAACTGCTGCAGCAGCGACTCGCTCCCCGCCCAGCCTACATAATGGCCCACGGTGTGGATCTAGACAACTTCTCTCCTGCCTTGTGCCCACCCGGCAAGCGGCCATTCCGGATTGGCTACGTGGGCCGCTTGACGGCAGAGAAGAATGTCCGTGCATTTGCGGATCTCGAACGCCGCTTGCTGGCCGCAGGCAAGGATTTCGAAATCCTGATGGTCGGCGATGGTGGTGAGAGTCACTGGCTGAAGAAGAACTTGCGCCGCGTGCAACTTCCCGGCACACTGCGTGGCGCGGAGTTGGCCTCTGCGTTCGCCAGCATGGATGTCTTCGTGTTCCCGTCGCAGACCGACACGTTCGGCCTGGTGGTGCTGGAGGCGATGGCGTCTGGAGTCCCTGTCGCGGTGAGCCCCGAAACGGGCGCTCGGATTGGCTTCCGCGAAGGAGTGCACGGTCTCAGCGACGGAGATTACGCGAACAACGTGTTGGCGCTCCTGAACGATGAGAAGCTGCGCCGCAAGATGGGGGCGGAGGCCCGCATCTTCGCTTGTTCGCACAGCTGGCGCTCGGTCTTTGAGCAACTCTACGAAACCTACGTCGAGGGCCTGACACTGTCCAACCACCTGCGGGCAGAACAGCAAAATGCTCAGAGGTCAGTCGAAGAGGTCCTCAAGTAGCCGCGAAACCAGCCTCGGTTGGAGTGCGTCCCGCCGTTATGCGCGTCGCTTGTGGTCTCGTCTGGTTGTCGTTGGTCGGGCTGGTGGTGTCGTCTCCGGTTCTGAAAGCGGGCTTAAGCACCCAGCGCATCTGGAAACTCAGCGAAATTGCCGATGCCCCCGTTCTGTTGGTATGCCGCGTCCTATCGCTCGATCCAGAACTCGGCCCGCACCTCTGGGGCAATCCAAAAGCGTCAGCGATTGAGCAGACGATGACGGCCGAAGTGGAGGTACTCCGCTTCTTTCAGCGGCCCGCGGCAACAGACGCCGTGCCCGGTGCACGCCTGAAGATTCGCTTCGTAGGCGTGTATGGACCGGTCTTCGGCTTCACGCCTCGCGACCTTCCAGCCCTTGAGCCCGGGCAGGTGCTGCTACTGCCCCTTCGAAGCAAGGCGAGAGAATCCTCAGAACCTTGGCAACTTGTTGGCGACGAGGGTTATGGCCTGACACTGCGAGTTTCGGCTTCAATGGCAGAGCCTGCGCTCGTGACCAACGATCCCCGCGCCTTCATCATCCGCGAAGCGGTGAATTCGTTTAGCCACGGCGACCCGATCGCCATCTTCATTGCCGCCTCACTGGTGGCCCGCCAGGCCGGTTACCTGGAACCCGAACTTACCACCCAACTTCGAAGCTCCATCGGGAGCGATAGCGCCCGCTGGGCTCAAGTTCTCGGCAACTTGCTGCTAAATTCTCAAAACGTAAGGCTGACGGTTGCCGACGTTCGAGCTGGTAAGACTAAGCCGGATGAGAAGTCAGCGGAACTTGCCCCGCTTACGGAAAAGGAGCCGAAGCGGGCAAGGCTGCAGGCAGAGGTGTGGGCGCGTGGACCGAATTTCAAAATCCTTCCGCCGGCCCAACTTGCTCTGAGCAACCTTCCCGACGCAGCACACGCCGAGACCCAGGTCTGGAGAGCGCTCCTCGCGGATGTTCCTGGCTTCGCAGACGAGCCCAGGTACCCGCTGTATAGCTCCCCCGAGGCTCTGGGCTATGCGCGGAGTTACCTTGCTCGCTATCGCGACGATCCAGCCTTCGTCGATGCGGTCAGGACGGCGTTGCGCGAAGATCGTTCAGGTTCTTCGGCGATTGCTGGCGACTTGATTAGAGAAGGGCAGAAGGCGTGCCTGCCTGAAGCGTTGGACCGCGCCATGAAAGTGATTCGTCGCCCAACGGCTAGCGATGTTTTCTCCGCGATCATGCTCGTCCTGACTGAAGGCTCGGATGAGCAGCGTCGTCAATACGTGGCTGTTGCCCAGGAGTTCAAAAACACGAATCCCGATTACGCGGCCTTCCTATTGATGAAACTGAACCAAACGCCCGCGCACTAATCCGCAAAGAACAGGTACTTCCGCCACTGGTCGTCGCTCCGCCCCAGCAACCGCATCAAGTGGCGGCTGGTGTGCAGGCTGAACGGCCGCGGCGGCCGAAGCAGCTTGATGCCCGCCTCGTCCGGCGTCCGGTTTCCCTTCCGGTTATTGCAGGGGTGGCAGCAGGCCACCAGATTCTCCCAAGTTGTCTCGCCCGCTCTCGAACGCGGAACCACGTGATCCAATGTCATCTCGCCCGAGGGCAGAGTCTTATGGCAATACTGGCATGTATACCGATCGCGCATCAGAATGTTCTTGCGCGAAAGCGCCCGCGTCTGGTGTGGGATTCTCCGATACTCAAGCAGTCGGATCACAGACGGTACCGGGATCGCCCGCTTTGCGGAATGCAGATGCGACGGCGCCAATTCCTCCGCTGACGCAACACCCTTCAGAATCAGCACCACGGCGCGGCGAGCCGCACAGATGTTGATCGGTTCGTAACTGGCATTCAAGACGAGAACTGGTTTATGAAGTCGGTCCAGGCTTGGCATAGTACTCACTCCGTGTCGGCGGATTTATGGAATTGGAACCAAAGCTTGTCGCCGCGTGCGCCCGCTTTGCTTTGGGCTCGCCACGCGCATCCTCTCGCCGGCGATCAACGCGCGCCAACGTCAGTACGGACACGCGGCGCGCGCCAGCTTCTTTCAACGCCGCGGCAGCGGCCCTGAGGGTTGCACCGGTCGTGTACACGTCGTCCACCAGCAAGATGCGCTTGCCCGCAATCTCGTGGGGCCGCGCAACGCGAAAAGCATTCTTTAGATTGGCCAGACGTTCGGAGTAATCCAAACCTGCCTGCGGTTTTCCTCTAGTCACACGCCGCAAACCGTGGCTCAGCCCGACGCCATACCGCCGGGCAACGGGTTTCGCCAGCAAGTCGGCTTGGTTGAACCCGCGTTCCCAGCGCTTCATCCAATGCATTGGCATCGGCTGTACGACATCGAACTGCTCATCCCTTGGAATAGCGTTCACCATAAGCCTCCCTAAAGGGGTGGCCAAGGTCTCAATGCGTGCGTATTTGAAGAGGTGGATTAAATCCCGGAGGGTGCCGTCATAACTGCCGTAAGAGTAGGCGGCGTCGAAGCTCACCATCCCCTCACGGCAGATCGTACAGAGATCGTGTTCGTCCAGTGGATAGGAATCCACAAAGGGGGTACGGCACAGCTTGCAGAAGAATGCCGCTTCCAACGGGTGGACATGGGACAGGCAGGAGGGGCAAACGGGAATCCGGGAGGCATTCCGTAGCGGCTCTTCGCACAGACGGCATTCATCCGGAAACAGCAGGTTAAAAAAACCAGCCGCCACCGTCTTAAGGCCGCGCCGGGCCTGGTTGGGTAAAACTGTGCGGGTTGAGATGCTAGGGAAGATCCACCCCCGTCAAACCATGAGTATACATCATGGGTTTTGGTCAAGTGGCTGATAGCATGCGGAAAGCGGCCCGCCGGCGAACCAACACGGGACTTTTGTGTGTTGCAAATCGGATCAAATGGTGCAACGCTACGCTTGAAAGAGGTTTTTGCTGAAAGAGGTTTCTGCGGCTCCCTTCGCTGATCAAACATCTTCCGACGCGATTTTCCATACGAGCGCTGTGGTCAAAACGAAAATCCTATTGGTTGCCGAAAACACCCCTCGAGCCGCCGCTATGTGTGCGCTCCTCGAAGAGCATGGCCACGATTTATTCCACGCCACGAGTCCCGATGAAGCTTCGGAGGCGTTGGAGATTCAGAGGTTTCAGTTCGTGCTTTGGGACTCGGCGCAGGGAACGGCGTTGAACTCACGTGCGCTCGCCGCGCTTCGCAGCCCCGTTCGCAATAACGACAAGCCCTTACTTGTCTTCATCCGCCAGGATGCGGCTGCCACCGAACCATTTCACTTGGTCAAAGGGGAACCCGGTGTGGACGCAAGCATCGAGGGCCGGTTCTCGTCCGACCGGCTTGTGGACATCGTTGACGAGTTGGTCAGCAACCGCAACGTGCCGTTCAGCCCAACCGTTCAAGCTGCCAATGGGGCAGCGTTGCCCATTTTCGAGCGCGAGCAGTTCGAGCGGCAGATGAACTACGATCGCCGTTTGATGTCCGAGATCATCCAGCTCTTCGTCACCGAGACGAGCCTGCAGATTGCCGCACTCCAGAGTGCTCTTGACCTCGGGCTCGACACCCAGGTTAAGCGCTTGGCTCATACCCTAAAGGGCTCATTCGGAGCCGCCTACGCGCACCAGGCTGGCGCCATCGCACGCGAAATGGAGGCCGCCGCGACAGGCGATCTTTCATCTGCCAGGAAGATCATGCCGCGCTTGAAACTCGCCACCACGGAAATCCAGAGCAAGCTCGAGCAAATGCTCGCCGAATAGCATCGAGGCGACCCTCCGGATTCACCGGATTGCGACGACCCCTCTGGTACACTTGGTTTTCTGTCCTTTATGTCGTTGCCGCTATGAGCACTTCCTCCACTGAAATTGTTTGCGCCCATAGCCCGGACTCAGACGACGCCTTCATGTTCTATGGTCTCGCGACCAAGAAGGTCAGGTCTCGACTCGTCAACTTCCGCCACGTGCTGGAAGATATCGAGACCCTGAACCGTAAGGCCATGCAAGGCATTTACGAACTTACGGCCATTTCCTACCACGCCTACCCGTATGTGGCTGACAAGTACGTCCTAATGGCCAGCGGATCCAGCGTCGGCGATGGTTACGGCCCGATGGTGGTAAGCCTGCGTCCCATTAGTCCCGAAGATCTGAAGGGCAAGCGCATCGGCATCCCCGGGAAGATGACGACCGCCTACCTCACTCTCCAGTTGCTTGAGCCTGATTTTGAGCCGGTTATTCTCCCCTTCGACAAAATCCTGGAAGCGGTCATTGAGCATGAAGTGGATTGCGGCTTGGTCATCCACGAAGGCCAGCTGACTTTCGGTCGGGGCGGTCTCCACAACGTGATCGACCTCGGCAAGTGGTTCAAGCAGAAATACGATCTGCCGCTGCCGCTCGGTGGCAACGCGCTACGGCGCGATCTGAAAGCCGACGTTCAATCGGAATGCTCGCGCGTGATGCGCGAAAGCATCCAATACGCGCTCGACAATCACGACGAGGCTTTGAACTACGCCATGCAGTTTGCCCGGGACCTGGAGCCGCATCTGGCTGAACAGTTCGTTGGGATGTACGTGAATCACCATACGCTGGATGGTGGCGAGATTGTTCCGCGGGCCGCCCAGAAGTTGCTCGACCTCGGTTTCGAGGCAGGCTTGATTCCCCACAAGACAGTCGTAGAAGTGCTTCGCTAAACGCGCCAATTGCAAACCTCTCTGCCCATCGCTCTCTTCTCTGCCCTCTGCTTCCTTGGCGTTCCTTCGTTCGGCCAAACTCCCGATACCCAAGCTCCCGCTGCCCAAACTCCCGTTGCCCAGACTCCCATTGCCATGGACGACAAGGCCAAGCTCCGCGAGATCAAGGATCTCTCCAAGCGCGATTCGACAGCCATCCCGAGTCTGGCGAAGTTTCTCGACGACCCGTCCTTCGAGGTCCGAAGTGACGCCGTTAAAGCGATCGTTAATATCGGCACCCAGCACAGCCTCGAACCGCTCATCAAGGCCACCCGCGACCGCGATCCCGCCATCCAAGTGCGCGCCACAGATGGGTTAGTCGACTTCTACGTGCCCGGCTACGTAGCGAAGGGCATGACTAGTACCTTTACCCGGACTGGACGCCTGGTGGAAGGCGCATTCAGCAGCCGCAACGACCAGGTGATCGACACATTCGTCGTGGTGCGGGAGGACGTCCTCAAGGCCTTCGGCCCCGTGATCGCCAACAGCGCCAGCTTTAAGGCCCGTGCGAACGGCGCCCTTGCCGCCGGCATCCTTCGCGACAAACTGGCCGTCCCTGAGCTGATTGGGGCCCTGAGCTCCAGAAACACCAGCCTGGTCTACCAGAGCCTCATCGCGCTTCAGAAGATCCACGATCCCTCCGCTGGCCCGGGCGTCGCGCTGCTGGCCCAGGATCCGGAGGAAAAAGTGCAACTAGTTGCGCTTGAAACCATCGGCGTTCTCCACTACCGGGAAGCAGAACCCACTCTTCGCCAGGTTCTGGACCGCTCCCGCAGCATTAAGGTTCGGCGCGCCGCTCTTCAAGCGCTCTCCATGCTGGCCCTGTCAACCGACCGGCCGGTGTTCATTACGTACGCCACCGACAAAGACTCCCAGCTACGTGCCTCCTCCCTCGAAGGCCTGGCGCGTCTCCGCGAACCCGAGGATGTTCCCCTGCTCGATCGCGCGTTCAACGAACAAGGTGTCGATGCGCGTGTCCGGCTGGCCGCCGCCTTTGGCTTGGTCAGCGAAGGCAAGCTGGAGACATCGGAGTTCAGCGCCTTACGCTATCTCGTCAACGGCCTCAACCTGACGGCTCAAAGTTCGACTGCGGAGGACTATCTCACTGAGCTATTGCTCCAGCCGGCCGTCCGCCAAGTGGTTCTCCCGCTTGTGCCCCAAGGCACGCGCGACGAAAAAATTCTGCTGGGCCAGGCGCTCGCCCAAAGCGGTGGTCCCGATGTGATCCCCACCCTCGAGGCGCTCACCAAGGACCCGGATTCCGACGTGTCCGCTAGCGCCGCCAAGAGCCTGCGCATCCTGCGTGCTCGGCTGCCCTCGCCCTAAGGCAATCCCCAAAAACACAAAGAGCCCGGATACCGACTGGCGGCACCCGGGCTCCCAAGGAGAGAAATCGGTTTACTTGGCCTTCTTCTGCTTCTGCTGGCCGACGCGGATCTTGCTCATCGCCTGCTTCGCATCGTTGAATGCCTTATGGTCGTGACGCGCTACCGCTTCTTTCAGGTAGGTCTCTGAATCCATACCAGTCGGCAGGACGGCCATCAGAGTATAAGTATCATTGCAAGTCGGACAGAATGCCCGAAAACGCTTTACATTCGGAATTGCCATAACAAAATCAAGACTAACACAATTAAGCTGCCTTACGCAGCACCGCTCGGAGCGCAGCCTCTAACTCACGGTATTCAAAAGAGAAGCCAGCCTTCTCAGGAGCTGCCGGAACGGCCCGGATGCTATCAAATAACACGTTCCCCATCTCGCCGAAGGCAAGCCGGATGGCAAACTTCGGGGCTGGCAACAGGGCCGGCCTCCCCAGAACTCCGGCCAGGGTCTTGGTAAAGATCGCGTTCGTCACCGGCTGAGGGGCAGCGCCGTTCCACGCCCCGGAAACCGTCGCGTTCTCCGCCGCAAACTGGAACATCCGTGCCAGATCGTCACGGTGAATCCACGGCATCCATTGCCGGCCGTCGCCCAACTTACCTCCCATGCCGAACTGGAAGGGTTTGAGCATTTTGCCGAGCGCACCTCCACCCGGGCCTAGTACGATTCCGGTTCGTACGTGGACCACGCGCAGGCCAAGCACCATGGCCAGATCGGCCTCGCGTTCCCACTCCACACAGACGTCGGCCAGAAACCCGCTACCCGGCCCACTCGCCTCGGTGAGCACCTCTTCGCCCCGATTCCCGTAGTACCCCACGGCCGAAGCGCTCAGTAGTACCTTCGGCTTGTGCTTCAGCCTGCCGATCGCTGCCACCAAGTTCCGAGTTCCGGCAACACGGCTCGACCGGATCCGCTGCTTGGCCTCGGCCGTCCAGCGCTGCGCCACGGGTTCGCCGGCCAGATGTATCACCGAATCCGTTCTGGGCACGGTCTCCAAAGGCGGCAACGTCTTCTCCGGATTCTCCCAGAGGAAAAACGCCGCGCGGGAATCGAAGCTTGGGTTCCGTTTCCTTCCTAAGTAAGAAACACTATGGCCACCCGCCAGCAGCAGCGCCGCCAGCCGGCGTCCTATGAATCCCGTTGCTCCCGTCAGCAGGTAGGTCATATCAATTAGACAATGCGATGCGGATCTTTCCCCGTTCTCTCAAGGTAGGCGATTTCTTCGAGGTAAGCACGCGTATTCGTCTTCCGTTTCATTCCCTCTAAAGACATGTAACGGATGGTCCCGAAAATCGGCCGGTCGAACCACGGGCGGTCGTGCAGCCCGAAGCACCACAGTATTCCCGCATAGGTGTTCGGATCCCGCCCGTCGAGGGCATAACGATCGTGAATCGCCGCCATCGTGTCCACAGCTTCCTGGTAGCTCGCCGACCATTCCAAGATTTTCTTGCCCCAATACATCCGGTAGTAGCCATGGATCTTCCCGCGCAACAACATCTCCTTCTGCGTGGCGTTCCACAACTCGTCATACGTCTCAGCGTTCTCCAGTTGCTGCCGCGTGTAGAGCGGATCGCGCTTGTCGGTTGCATGCTTGCGCATAGTCTGCTGCACCCAATCCGGCAGGTCTTCCAGACGGTCGGGCCGCTTCACAAACCGCGTATAGTTGAACGCCAGTTCACGGCGTACAATCAACTCCTCCAGATACTCCTCGGCCACCAGCTTGTACTCGGCCGCATAGTCTTTTACGCTCAGCGCAATCTCCAGTGCCGATATGTGCCCGAAATGCAGATACGGGCTCATGCCCGATGTCGCCCGCGCTCCCGGTTCATTCCGTTCGCGGGCATAACGCCGCAGGTTGTTCTCCAGGAAGTAGTCCATGCGCCGCTCAGCCGCATCGCGCCCGCCGGCGAAGGATGGTGACGGCCTCACTGAATGGTCGATCTCGCAACCCGCGAGTAATGCCGGAATCTGCTCCCGCACCACCTCGGTGTGCAAAGCGTGCGGGGCTGCATCCTGATACTTGTGCTTCACACGAACCACGTCCGCGGGCCTCAAGTACTGGGGGAGCGCCTTCCGGATCTTGGGGCGAATCGTGTACGCAGCGTACTCCCGTTTCGCCATCGTGGTCATCGGCACTACGCAGCTGGAATCCACTACGAAGTAAGGAATGTCCAGCTTGGCCGGTACCCGGGCGTTGTGCTCCCGCGCGATGAACGTGGGATAGTCATCCGTCACCACCGCCGCCGCATGCCGGGCCAACTGGTAGAGCGCATCGTTCGGATCGCTCTTCCGCCGTCTGAGGTGGAACACATAACCGATGCCCAGCTTCTTGAGCCGCTTGGCCGTATCGGGCACGCCTTCCAGGATGAAGGTATGCAGCCGGTCATTGGCGGAAGGGTAAGAACAGGTCAGCCCCTCGTAATAAAGAACCGGCAAGCCCTTCCTGTTTGCCAGCTCCAAGGCGTAGAGCAGGCCGTGGTTTGACTCCACCCGCCGGTTCATCTGCGCCCAATACAGCACATATCGAGCCCCGTCCCGAAACGGGCGCTCATTCAGTTTGCGGATGCGTTCCGTCTCAACAGGCATGCCAAGTCATTCGATGCATGAAGAGCGCTAACCGCGTTACTGTGTTCTCTCCGCTTCTTTGGTCAGGATACCCAGGCTCTTCATCTTCCGGTACAAGTTGCTTCGCTCCAAGCCAAGTAGATCCGCAGCCCTGGTCACATTGCCGCCCGTTTCCTCCAGCTTCCGAAGGATGTAATCCCGCTCAGCCGCCTCTTTCACATCCTGCAGGCTACCGAAGCCTTCTCCAACCTTAGGCGCGCCCCGCTTGGTCGTTTCGAGCGGCAAATGCCGCGCTTCGATCCTGTGCTGCGGATGGAGAATCACAATGCGTTCCATCAGATTGCGGAGCTCGCGGACGTTGCCCGGCCAGTGGTACGCCACCAGCGCATCCATGGCGTCTTTCGAAAGCTCCTTAGGCTTGCGCCCGTAGGCTTTGGCGAACTCGCCCAAGAAGTGCGCGGCAAGCAGCGGAATGTCTTCCTCACGCTCGCGCAACGGCGGCACGGTAAAGGGAATCACGTTGAGCCGGTAGAACAGGTCCTCGCGGAAATTGCCGCGTTCGATCTCTTTCTCCAGGTTCTTGTTCGTGGCCGCCACCACCCGTACATCCACTTGTATCGACTGCGGCGCTCCCACCGGTTCAAAGCGATGCTCATCCAAAGCCCGCAGCACTTTCGACTGCGTCTTAAGGCTCATATCGCCCACTTCATCCAGGAAGAAGGTTCCGCCGTGCGCCTTTTGCAGTTTGCCGATCTTGACATCTGCCGTGCCATCCAGATTGGTAAAACGGTGGCCGAACAACTCACTCTCAATCAGATCCTCCGGGAGCGCCGCGCAATTGACTTCCACAAACGGGCCGTCGACCCGCTCGCTGGAGCGGTGTATGGCGCGCGCCACTAGTTCCTTTCCGGTGCCGCTTTCGCCATAGATCAGCACACGCCCGTTGGTGCCCGCCATCAATTTGAGCTGCTGACGGAGCGCCTTCATCGGCACGCTGATACCGATGATCTCAGGAGCCCCGTCTTCTTCGCGCAGCCGGTCGAGTTCCACTTCCATGCGCCGCTGCTCGATGGCGTTCTTCAGCGCCAGGCTGACCTTGTCAATGGTCAGCGGCTTCTCCACAAAATCGAAAGCACCCAGCTTGGTGGCTTTCACGGCGGTCTCGATATTACCGTGACCGGAGATCATGATGACCGCGGGCCGGCCGGCAACCGGCAACTCCTGTATTCGTGCCAGAGTTTCGAGCCCATCGATGCCAGGCATCCAGATATCGAGCAGCACAGCTTCGTACACCTCGCTCGACAACTCGGTGAGGCAGGCTTCGCCGCTCGCCGCCACCTGGCAGAGATACCCTTCGTCCCGGAGAGCCCCGCCGAGGGACTGCCGGATACTCGCTTCGTCGTCGACAATCAGGACTTTACTTTTCCGCATCACGCTCAATGAATGGCCGCCGCGCTTACCCCTTCGCTGCCACCGGCGATTTCTCCGTGCTCTCGGTCGTGGTCTGGGCCAGGCGCTCCGCGGAGTCGGGATCCAGGCCCACGTTGGCCGCGAGTTCGACGATGAAGCGCGCGCCGGCGGGATAGTTATCCTCGACACGCACCCGGCCGTGATGCTCTGTGACGATGTGACTCACGATGGCCAGACCCAGTCCGGTTCCACGCTCCTTGGTCGAGAAGTAGGGTAGGAACAGCTTCTCCTTATCGACCGGCGAAACGCCTGAGCCGGTATCTGTCACCCAGACCTCCACCGTATCGGCGGTATTCCCCGGTCGCGTTCGTATAGTCAACGTACGCACCGCGGAATCGTTCATAGCCTCGGCTGCGTTGTCTACCAGGTTCACGATGACCCGCTTCATCTGTTCCCGATCGGCAAGCACTTGCGGAAGCCCGGGGTGCAGATCCACCACCAAAGTGATGCCATCGAGCCGCCCGGTGAACACATCCAGCGCCCCCTTGACGATCTCGTTCAAGTCGGCCGGCACCGGCTGTGCGGCGGGGAACCGCGAGAACTGTGAGAATTCGTCGACCAGCTGTTTGACCGTCTGCACTTCCTGCTCAATGGTGTGGGTGCATTCGTCGATAATGGCGCGCATCGCTTCAGGCAGCTTCACGCGCCGCAGCTGCCGCGCGATGCGGTCCGCGCTGAGCGAAATGGGAGTCAGTGGGTTCTTGATCTCGTGCGCAATCCGGCGGGCCACTTCCTGCCACGCCGCCGCCTTCTGAGCACGCAGCAGTTCGCTGGTATCTTCAATCACCAGCACGAACCCGCGACGCATTTGCAAAGCGGAAACGGTCACCGCCAGTTGCCGCACGGTGTGGTTGCCCACCACTTCCAGTTGCGACCCCGCCGCGCCCGTTCGGCCGGCACGCTTCATCAGATATCGAATCTCGCTGAGATCTTCGGGCGAGAAGAGGTCCTCCAAGCGCCGCGCTGCCGCCACCTGCTCGTTCGGGAAGATGCCGCTGAGCGCGCGATTCACGCGCCCGATGTGGCCATCCTCGGAAACCGAAATGACGCCAGTGGGAATGCTCTCGAGGATCGCTTCCGTGAATCGGCGGCGCGCCTCGAGTTCTTTAGAGTTCGCTTCCAGCTCACCCGTCATCTCATTGAACGCGCGCACCAGGGTGGCCAACTCGTCCATGGCCCGCACGCGTACGCGATAGGCCAGGTTACCCTGCCGCACCTCCTTCGCCGCGCCCAGTAATGCCGAGATCGGAATACTGATCTGCCGCGCCAGAATCTGCGCCATCCAGGCTGCGACAAACAGCACAAACAGCGCAATGAGAGCGATCAGCAGGAAGTAGGCATTCTTGTAGTACTTCCGCTTATCGGCCAGCCGGTTCTGCTCATTCATGTAGCTCTGGATGGAATCCTGCTTGCTCGCCAGGTCGACGCTCAACTCGGAAAGTGCGCTGATGCGGCCGAGGTAGTTCGTTCCATCCAAGACCTTGGCTTCCACCCGAAGCACCGGATTCGTATGCGGCCCCTCTTTGCGGTAGAGCAGGACGGGCGTGCCATCGGCGCGAAGAATAACCAGTTCGCGAATATCCTTGTTCTCACAGACCTTTTTGAAGAACGGTTGATCCACATCGGCCTCCACCGCCGCGCGCCGCGTTTGCGGAAGAAGACTGAGCCATTCGGCCTGGGCCTGCGCGCGCTCCTGGGACTCAGCATGGAAAGCGGCATCCACATCGCGCAAATTCATTTGAATCTGCTGCGCCGGCCGGCTGAACCAGTGGTCGAGGTTGCGGTTCAACGCATAAACGCTGAAGAAGACCGAAAACAGCACCGGCGTTAGCGTTAAAGCGAGTGAGCCCACTAGCAGCTTCGAGCGGATGCGCGAGCCCTCTTTATTCCCCTGGCGTTCGATGTAGAGCTTCACGAAGGCCCGCACCAGCATGAAGCCGAGCGTCACGGTGAGGATAAAGATGAAGGTGGAAACGCCCCAGATGACGACCGTTTCGCGGAAGTCCGTCGGCCCGTGCGTGCCGAAATCGAAGGACCCCTGCCAGATGACGAGCGCCAATAGAAGCAGGAAACAAAGCCCTGCAATGGCGATGGCGACGGTTCGACGCATCAGTACTCCTATC
The DNA here is from genome assembly GCA_049579625.1 of Bryobacteraceae bacterium. Classification (GTDB taxonomy): domain Bacteria; phylum Acidobacteriota; class Terriglobia; order Bryobacterales; family Bryobacteraceae; genus CAJCIT01. The sequence continues at coordinate 3,916 of JBAUOG010000525.1, read as the reverse complement.
CTAACGAAGCAACGGCGGCTCCGCGACAGAGGGCTGAAACCCAGGCCATTGTTGAACATGCGCAAGCGTGTTGCGCCCACCACGCCGGCCGGAACTGGCAATTGTCGGTGCCTATTCTCAACGCGACATTGCTCGCCGAAATTCGCCCTAGTGTTGCGTCTCGTGAATCAGGTCGAGGAAACCATTGACGATTCCGGTCTCGGCGTATCCAGGCTGCAGCCGTGAACCGAGCACTTGGAACGTGTAGGCGCCGAACGCAGTATCGTTCGGAATATAGCCGGAATTGGCTCTCCCGTTCGCGAGCGTAACTAAAACAGTATTCGCGAGCGGTGATTCCTTCTTCAGACGCATTCCGATTGGACTATAGATCTCGGCGTCAATGCTGGCGAGGGCTATGTCTCCGATCCGGAGGACGCCCAAACGAACGTTCACCGGCTCACCATCTTCGTAGGTGCCAGGAGTACCTTCCCGAGCATTGTCAATGCGCTTCCGTCCGGGGAAGGTAACGATCTTCTGATCCGCCGTGATCGTGGGGTTTGCGTTCATCCGAGTGGTGTTCGTCACGACGCGGATGGCTTCTTCGCCAAGCAACACTCCTTCACTCTCCATGACTTTCTCGAGTTGATCGGCAACCTTGGGGTCCGCGAATTTCACATCCACTTTGCCATCACGCATAGGAGCTTCCACCGCCTCGCGCGTGAGCACGTTTCCGGTGATCTTTGCGCCGCTACGAGAGGCCATAACGTTTGTGGCGCTACGCAAGTACAAGGGATTCTGGTCTCCCGATGCTCCCTGAGCGAAGACCGCCACCATCTTGTCTCCATATGCCTGCTCGACATAACGCGACATAGCGCCGGCGAAGTCAGCGCTGGTAAAGCCCGCCAGCCAGCCATTCACCGGATGCATCGCGTAGTCGACATAAACAGCGATTGGCTCTCCTTCCGGTGTCTGGAATTTCAGCACGGCCACCGTCTTATCGGATGGCCCGTCGAGATTCGGCGCTTGCGTCCAACGATGCGTTTCCGCGTCGATCGCGTCCCGGTTGACGTTCAAATAGGAGAACCCGGTTCCAAAGCCCACGGTCGCCGGCTGCAGCCTAGCTTTCGCCTTGCGTACGACATCGACTATCTGTGCGACGATTGGCGGAGGCGGATCACCCGGTTTGGGTTGGCGGAATCCTCCGCGCCCGGGAACGTCACCCACCGCCATTCCACTGTGGGTATGCGTCGCCGACATTAGAATGTTGGCTACCGGGCAGCCCAGTTCAGCGGCTACCTGCTTGGACGCTGCCGCCCATGCCTCCTCCGAGAGTCCTGACTGGTCAGCTCCGATGAGGGCAGCCCGAGCCGACCCGTTGTCCAGCACGATCGCGCGGACATACAGTTTTTCATGCTCGTACTTTCCGCTGGGAGGATTGGCCGGAGTTGGTGGCGGGGTGATATCCACCCGGGCCGCGCCAACCTGCAGCCCGGCCGATGCGCTTGCCACGGTGCTGAATGCCAGCGCCACTCCCAATAAGCTTCGGGATAGAAAAACTGATAGCTGTTTCATTTGGCTCCTTGGATCCTCTCTGTTGCCCATGCCGCCAGCCTGACCGGTGAACCTTAAAAGCATCTGAAACCACGATACTCCAGGCATCGGATTTGTCCCTTTCAACAACATCTAAGGTTTGCAGGGATGCTGTTACGTGGTCCAAATTTGAAAGAGCGATGTTCGGTTGCGCCGGCACTTGGGCAGAAAGCGAATGTCATCCCGAGCGAAGCTCCAACCGGTTCCCTTTGCGTGCTTGGCTCTCAATCTACGCGACGGAAGGCTGATATAGTCGTCCTCCAGGAGATATCCCTATGCGAGTGAACGGACGTACATGGACCGCCCCGCTAGTAGCCTTGGCTGCGGCAGCATTTTGTGCAACGTTCCTTCCAGTGTTTCCATGTGCGAGTGGCTCGCAGCAGCGGGCAACTTCGCCGCCGGCGGTCGCGTCTCCGACGAACGGAACTGTAACCGCGAGGGTGGTCAACGCGGCTAACGCGTTCCTGGCGACGCTCAGCGCGGCGGAACGGACTAAATGCACCTTCGGCTTTACCAGTAGCCAGCGGACTGGCTGGTCCAACCTCCCCACCGGAATTTTTCAACGGAATGGGCTGCGCTTCGGCGACTTGACGCCGCTCCAACGCCAGGCGGCCCTTGCGCTGGTGGCCGCGGCCTTGAGCCGTGATGGTTACCAGAAGGTCACCGACATCATGAACGGCGATGAGGTGTTGAAGAATGCGGGAGGCGGGCGGACTGGTGGCAGGCCGGGAGGACGAGGTCCCGGAGGGGCTGGGGGCGGGATTCGTTTCGGACTCGATGAATACTATATTGCTCTCCTAGGCCCGCCGTCGACGACCACGCCGTGGATGATTCAATTTGGCGGGCATCATCTCGCCATTAACGTCACGGTTGTCGGCTCCAACTCAGTGATGACTCCTAGCCTGCCCGCTGCACAGCCGGCGAAGTACACCTTGAACGGCCAGACGATTCGGCCACTCGGCCACGAAAACGACAAGGGATTTGCGCTCATCAATGCGCTCAACGCGGCGCAGCAGAAGCGCGCGATCCTCAACTATGCCGTGACGGATTTGGTGCTCGGACCTGGCAACGACGGGAAGGTGATTCAACCAGAAGGCATTCTCGCCTCCGAGTTGGACGCAAGTCAGCAAAGCATGCTGCTGGATGTGGCGCACGAGTGGGTCGGCATTCTGAATGAGGAAGCGGCGGCGGCGAAGATGGCCGAAATCAAAGCCAACCTGCCGAAAACGTACTTCGCGTGGAGCGGGAGCACAAAGAACGGCGAACTAGCGTACTATCGCGTCCAAGGGCCGACGGTAATCATTGAGTATGCGCCGCAGCAGGGCGACCTCGACCACATCCATACTATCTACCGCGACCCAACTAACGACTACGGCTCGAAACTCACGGGCAAATGAAGACCAAACTGATTGCAACGGCTGCGATTATTTTGTCTGTCGCCCGCCCGATCTCCGCGCACCGGTTGGACCAGTATTTGCAGGCCACCATCATCTCGGTGGAGAAAGATCGTGTTCAGCTGTTCATGCGTCTGGTCCCGGGAGTTGCAGTGGCGGCGGCGGTACTTGCCGACATCGATACGAATCGGGACGGCATCCTCTCAGAGAACGAACAGCGGGCTTATTCGGAGCGGGTACTTCGCGACCTGTCGCTGAGCATCGATGGGAATCGCTTGAGCCCGCGGCTGGTCTCAGTGGGGTTCCCGAATCCCGAGGAGATGAGAGCAGGACTCGGCGAGATCAAAATCGAGTTCACCGCAGATTTGCCCCGTGGCGTCGCCAATCGGAAAATCATTTTCGAAAACCATCACGAAACTCGGACCGCGGCTTACCTGGTGAATTGTCTCGTTCCTCTCGACAAAGATATTCACGTCACCGCCCAGAGCCGAAACGAGCTGCAGTCGTTCTATGAGTTGGACTACGAGCAGGCCGGCTCTGGTTCGGGCCCGCCGTCTGTTGACTCATCATCAGGCGGCCGCAGCATGCTCGCAACCATCCTGTTCTGGTTCCGCGCTTTCGCCGGCATGTACCGGCTTGGCCTACGGCACATCGCGGAAGGCACGGACCATCTTCTGTTCTTACTGACGCTTCTTCTGCCCGCGCCGCTACTCGCTGTAGGCTCGCGTTGGGCCGGATCTGCCGGCGTGCACCACAGTTTGCTTCAGATTATGAAGATTGTCACGGCGTTCACCGTCGGTCACTCAATCACATTGGCATTAGCGGCCTGGGGACTGATTCGTGTGCCGGGCCGGCCGATCGAAGCGCTAATTGCTGTTTCGATTCTTGTATCCGCAATCCACGCCCTCCGCCCACTGTTCCCGGGACGTGAGGCTGTTGTAGCGTCTTTCTTC
>JBAUOG010000524.1:0-10596 GCA_049579625.1 Bryobacteraceae bacterium | reverse complement strand
GCCCTGAGGCCACCGTCACGTCCTCAAAGTTTCCCTTGCCGTCATTTCGATAAAGGATATTCGTGTCGTCGGCAAAGTGTGTTTTGAGAATGTCGAGGTTGCCATTTAGATTGTAGTCACCCACGCCGACGCCCATGCCAGCCTGTTCTGAGCCATCTTCATTGAGCGCAACTCCGCGCATCAGCCCCTCTTCGCGAAAGGTGCCGTCATGATTGTTTATGAACAGCAGGCTGGATGTCGAATCGCAAGCCACGTAAATATCGGGCCAGCCGTCGTTGTCGAAGTCGGCGCTGACCACCGTCATTCCATACCCAGTCATCGTCCGCTTGATGCCAGCGGCTTCGGAAACCTCCTCGAACTTGCCCTTGCCGTTGTTCACGAAAAGCGAAAAAGTCCCTGGAGGCAATCCGCGCGGGCCGCAATTGGTGGGAATTCCCTTCCAGTTGCAGTTTGCGCTCTCGCCAGGTTTGGGCACGCTCTTGAAATCAAATCCAAGGTAACTCGACAGGAACAGGTCCAGATGACCATCCCGGTTGTAATCGAGAAATGAGCAGCCGGAGTACCAGCGATTCTTGTCTGGAGCGAAGCCCGAACCTGCCGTCACATCAGTGAACGTCCCATCACCATTATTCCGGTAAAGGATAAAGCCGCCCCAGTAGGTGATCAGCAGGTCCTCAAAGCCGTCATTATTGTAATCGCCTGTACACACGGCCGAGGCCCATCCGGTCCAGTGGAGCCCGGCCTTTTCGGTCACGTCGCTGAATGTGCCGTCACGATTGTTCTTGTATAGGCGATTGGTAATCCCTGGCGGCGGCTGTTCAATTTGCGTCCCATTCAGCACAAACAGGTCCATCCAGCCGTCGTTGTCGTAGTCGATAAACGCGCAGCCACAACCAACGGTCTCGAGGATGTAGTCCTTTCTTTCCGCGCCGCCGTAGATGACCGGATGCTTCAATCCCGCTCTGGTAGCCACGTCCACAAATCGGGCATTAAAAGGAATGCCTGAAGGTTTACCGCGGGGCTGCGCCTTGACGCTGCGGGTGGCAACTCCCTGGCCTGAAAGGGGCAAAACGCCGAGGCTTGAAAGGCCAAGACAGCCCATTGTAAAAGTACGTCTTGTCATCAAACCTTTAGGATAGAACTGCCAGTGAGGGCTCCTGTCCCGCTGTTGCATCGAACAGCGCGTCGGGAGAAAACACTGACTAACGCCCGTGGCGACCTTCAATCAACCACCATCTGGAAAGGCACCGCGAGATCTTGAGGCCCGGAGCAAAACTATCCGGGTTCCCGGCCGGTGAGACCGTGAGACCAGACTCTTTTGTGAAAAGGTTGCTTTGGCATGTCTCGGTGTTTGGGATTTTTCCCCCTATACCGCACGCAGCCGGATAACGCTGACATCCGGATCCGGCGCCTGGGCTGGCAGCTTAATCGTGAGACCGTTCTTCTGCTGAAACTTCAGTGGTTCGCCTGTGGCCAGCAAGCTGACCGAGCGTAGCTTGGGCAGCGATGCCCCGCCAAGTCGCAACTCGGCGCCGGGCCAGTCAAAAACATGCACGAAGATGTCTGAACCTTTCGCCGTCGTGAGCACAGCGGAACTACCTTGAATCGGTCCGTACGTTGTGCCATAGATCGAGTCGCCGTTCAGGGCCATCCATTTGCCGATGGCTCTGAGCCGCTCCTGAAACTCGGGTTGAATGGTACCGTCAGGCCCGGGCCCCACGTTCAAGAGAAAGTTTCCACCACGACTTGCCACTTCTACCAGCGCGCGGATGAGGTGCTGCGAAGATTTGAAATTGCGATCGTTCTCGTTATACGCCCACGTATCATTGATGGTCATGCAAGTCTCCCACAGGCGGAACTCTTCGGCCGTGGGCAGGTAGTCCGGTTTGGTGCCCGTTTCGCGATGATCGAAGTCCAGGGTTCTTCCCCTGACGGGAATGCTAGCTGGCAGGAACTTCTCAGGAGTCTCGAAGTCCCCTGGGATCCCGATCCGGTTGTTGATCAGCGTCTGAGGCTGCACGGCGTAAATGGCTCGCTCCATCCGCAGCCCATCAAACTTCCGCTGGTTGTAAAGGCCGTCGAACCAGATCACCGCCACATCGCCGTAACGGGTAAGTAACTCGCGCAGCTGCAGCTCCATGTAACTGAGGTACGTCGGCCACAATTCACGTGTTGGCTCGCCGTTCCAGTTCTCACTGGTCGGTTTGGAGGTGTCCCGGAATCCTGGATGATTCATGTCGGGAGGTGAGTAGTACAAGCCGAGCGTCATCTTCTGCCGCCGGCACGCCGCCGCAAGCTGTTCCACGACGTCCTTTTTGAACGGAGTGTTCGTGACCTTGTACGCAGTGAAGTCCGAATCAAACATGCAGAAGCCATCATGATGTTTCGCCGTGAAGACCATGTAGCGCTGGCCGGCTGACTTGGCCAGCTGAACCAGGGCATCTGCATCGAACTGGGTGGGGTTGAATCTCTGTGGAAGTGCGCGATACTCCTCTTCAGTGATCTTGAATTGAGCGGACGGGCGCATGATGGGCCAGGAGGCTTCGACACTCGCCAGTGAGTAAGGGCCCCAGTGGATAAACATGCCGAACTTGGCGTTGCGATACCAGGCGGTCCGCTGGTCCGCCGTGGGCTGCGATGACACCGCAAGGACAGACGGCTTCCCGGCCTTGTCTTCGGTAAGCGCGCTTCCGCCGGCGCTTGACGCCAGTAACGGCGCAGCGGATGTGAAGGCTAGTAGTTTTCGACGGGTCATGTTTTTCAACACTCCTTACCAGAGAGACCGCATTCTATTCTCGGGGGGCTAACAGCGCCGTAGCCGACGCTAATAACACCAGGCTCGTGGCAATCCCCCATTTCGCGGAGCCAGGAGCATTTCTCCATTCCGCGGTGAAGATGCCGGCGCAATTCGCAGTCATGATCATGAAAATCTGGAACAATGCCCAACCGGCAGACGTGCCCAGCGGACCGAGATACACCGAACTCACTCCATAAATGGCGAAGGCGCCCATCCAAAGAACGGCCATGAGCCCGCCGCACCACAAATCAGGCTGCCACTTCGCATTCAGTCCCGTCCAACTGCGGTTCCGCAGCAGCAGGAAAACGGCATAGCCTACGTTTGGCAGAAGTCCGCCCAGCAGCGCGATGGGCCAGACGGCATATCCGGCTGTTTCGCTCGAATGACCTTGGCGGACCGCTTCAATGGCAATGCTATCCCCAAAGGCAAAGGCGTAGTTCAACATCGGCGCCATGAATCCGCACAGAATGGCGAGCGCCACCGCCGCGCCATAGCTGCTTCTCGGGGCCCTCTCCTCATTGGCCCCTTGCGGCTCGCGTTTTTGGCCCGCCCACGCCGCCACCCCAATACCCAGGATCATGATGGCGATGCCCCCAAAGATGGCGAGGCCTCTGCTGCTGGCGGCAATCTCGCGGTGTCTCACGAAAAGCGGGATCAGAGTTCCGAGTAACGCGCCGAGCCCCACGATGATGGCGTAGCCCAAAGCCATCCCGAGCCGGGCGATGGATAGGCCGAACAGCACCTGTGCGATGCCCCAACCGGCCCCAAACAACAGTGGAGCGACGAAATCCGAGCCCGGCAACGCTGAGTAGACACCGAAAAGGTGCGGGACTTCCAGCAAGGCAAGGCTCCAGGGAAGAATCAGCAGCGAGACGATGCTGAAGATCAGCCAGACGCTCTCCCACGGCTGGCGCCGGGCGAACTTCATCGGCAACATGCACGTACCGGAAAACAGGCCCGCCAGCAGCGTAAGGCCAAAACCGATCCAGAGGCGCACGCTCATCAGTTACTCACCGGAATCAGATCACAAGACAGGCCCGGCTCCTGCGGCGTGCGGTACACGCCGTCTTCGACACGCGCGGGATGCACGAAGTAGTCGCGTAGGTGAGGAATGTATTCCAGGAACAGAGCCTCGTGACCGAGCGCAACATGGTTGAACAGCACCAGGTGCTGATGTATCTGTCCCATATCGCCGACGTGGGGCACGACCGGCAACCCGTACTTGCGCGCCAGTAGGCTGACGGTAAGAAACTCAGAGACTCCGGCCAGCCGCGTGCAATCTGCCTGCACGAAGTGCATCGCTCCATAGGACATGAAGTTGCGGAACAGGACTCGGTTTGGGACGTGCTCACCCAACGCGAGTCGCATCGGCGCAAGCCGCTGAGCCAGTCGAACATGTCCCTGAACGTCGTCCGGATGCGTTGGCTCCTCAATCCAAAACAGGTCCAGATCGCGCATCTGCTCGCAGACGGACGTTGCCTCTGGAACAGACCACTGCTGGTTGGCGTCAATCATCAACCGGCAGTCGGGGCCCGCCAGCTCGCGCAGCAACGTGGCGCGCCGCACATCGCGGCCTCGATCCTTCGAACCCACCTTGAGCTTCAGAGCGCGAAAACCGCTGCCCAGCGCGTGTTTGGCATTCTCGCGAAGTTGCGCATCGTCATATTGAAACCAACCAACGGACGTGTCGTAGCCCGGATATCCGCGCGAAAGTGCGGCTTCGCGAGCCAGCCGGGTCTTTTGCTCGCTTTGCAATATCTCCAGTGCTGAGGCAGCGGTGAGGTCCTCTTCGAGATAAGTGAGATCTAAGAGATTCACCACTTCGCGCGGGCTCAAATCCAGCAGCAGCTTCCACAGCGGCAGACCGCGCGTTTTAGCCCATAGATCGAAGCAGGCATTCGTTAGCGAAGCCAATGCCAAATGGACCACGCCCTTGTGAGGCCCCAGCCAGCGCAGGCTGGGGTTCTCCGCCAGCGCACGGCTCACGTTGCCGAAGTCACACATCAATTCGTCGACCGGAACCCTGGGGAGCAGGTCGCCCAGGGCGGCGATGACGGCGCAAACGACTTCGTTCCCCTTTCCCAGTGTGAGAACGATCCCTGTTCCGGTAAGACCGCCATCCGTTACCAAACGGGTGACGGCAAAAGCGTACTCCCTAATTTGGTGTACTGCGTCCGTTCCGGCTCCCCCTTCGAGTGGGAACCGGCGGTCTTCCGTTTCGACCCGCAAGATGTGGACGGGCCTCATCGCCGGTATCCAAGTTCTGCGCCGCCGCTCACCGGCAAAATGCAGCCCGTGATGAAGCGCGATTTTGTGGAAAGAAGAAAGACAGCCGCATCGGCAATCACGTCGCCGCGCGGGCAATAACCCAGGGCGTGAATCTCATCCAGATAGGTGCGGATTGAATCGGGATTCGGCTGTTCCGCGCACCACGTTTCAAGCGCGGCGGTCCACACGCCGGCTGGGCAGATGGCGTTAACGCGAATGCCCAGCGACGCGTAGTCGAGCGCCATGGATTTGGTGAGCGCGATCATCCCACCTTTCGTCGCTGTGTAGGCGGCGTGGATCGACTGACCCATCAGCCCCACCATGCTTGCGGTGTTGAGAATGGCGCCCCGCGATTCTCTGAGTTGAGGCAAGGCCGATCGAGTGGTCCAGAAGATGCTTTTTAGGTTGACTGTCATCAACCGGTCCCATTCCTCTTCAGAAGTGGCGTCCAGCGTTTTCGAAGGGCTCGCGATGCCGGCGTTGTTATGAACGGCGTCTAACGTGCCGAAGCGTCTTATCGCAGCACGCACGGCGCGTTCGACGGAATCTCCGCGGGCCACGTCGCACTCAACGCCAATGCTCGCGCCGCCAATCGCGTGTGCCGTCTCTTCCGCGCCCTTTTTGTCAATATCGGCGATCGCTACCTTCGCCCCTTCCGCTGCGTAAGCGATTGCACATTCTCGCCCGATGCCGCTGGCGCCGCCGGTCAGGAAAACAACTTTGTTTTCGAGCAACATCTCTTACTCGGCTTCGCTGTGCCGCCGGTGCGTGCCGGCAATTCGCTCTTCCATGCTTTCGAGAGCCGCTTCAATACCGATCTCCCCGGTCATAGCGGAACGGACGGTGCGCCAGAGAATGTCTTCAATCTCGGGGTAGTAAGAAAGACGCGGAGGAATCAACATGTCATGCGCTATGACCTGGTCGAGAAGTTTCCAGCGCGCGGCGTCAAATGGCTCCGCCTCCGACTCGACGGTGGAGAGAACGGCTGGCCGTGCCGGGACCGAACCTCGCCGTGCTTCGCCGATTTGCTGGTCTGCCGAGGTGAGAAAGCGCAGCAGTTCGACTGCGGAACGATTTCGGATGCCTCGTTGGGTCAGCGCAAAGGTGTGCGAGCCAGCATATGCGCGATGAACACCTTGGGGGCCTGCGGGCATGCGCGCCAGTCCAAAGGATCGACTGACCTTGGATTGAGCAGGATCGCGATAAGCACCGTAGAAGCCGGGCCAATCGCATATCATCGCGGCGTGCCCGTCGCGAAAGCACGCGAAGGCTTCATCGTATTGCCAGCCTATGATTTTTTCCGGGACCGAGCCGGAGCGGTATAGCTCGCGAATGATGCCCAGCGCCCAAACTCCGCCGGCATTGTTCAGGCAGGGCGTCAGCGATTCTGGAAAAAGCCGCGCTCCACCCATCTCTGCCAGCTCGAAGAACATGCCGAACAGACCTGATTCCATGCCAGTGAACACGAAGCCATGCAAGCCGGGTCGCTTCGACAGTAAGCAGGCTGTTTCGGCGAGTTCGTTCCAATTAGAGGGAATGTGGCTTACAAGGTCGGCCCGGTAATGCAGCAGCTTGACATCGATATTACGTGGCAATCCGTAGAGACAGCCCCCGACCCTCGCCAGATCAAGCAGCGATGGGTAAAAGTGATCAGCCTGCAGTTCGTTTTGGATTGCGTCCAGAGGGGCGAGGAAAGAGAGTTGCGATGGCGCGTACTTTGTATGCGTGCTCACCAGATCGTAGGGCACATCCTTAAGCGAATCCAGATGCGCATTCAACTGGGGATGAGAGCCCTGAAAGCCAATCTCGACTTGAGCCCCGTTGTTTCTCGAAAATTCCGGGAGGCTCCGGTACAAGCCGTCGTACATCGGGCCGGCAACCAAGGCAACGCGAAGCGAACGTTCAGGCATGGGCGGGTTTCCCTTTCCGCGACTCCGGCTTTGCCTCCTGCCTTTAACTTTTGCGATGTGCTTCGATGGCGCTAATAGCAGTATACATCCGCTCAGGCGGCACTCATTTAAGGCTGATTGAGCCCCTATGTTCCGCCTGTCCAGATTCGACACACCATAGTTTTTCTTCTCAAACCACTAGCCCGTATATGGGGTTTTCGCTGTATTCTGATTCAGGTTCCTGCTATGGCTTGGCGAGTTTATGGGATCGGGTTTCTGGTGCTTTCAGTGGCGTCTGCTTGTGCCGCCGACGCGCCCACCGCCCAATTCGTTGGTCCGGAAACCTGCGCCCAGTGCCATTCGGCCCTTGCCGCTCAGCAAATGCGAACCGCCATGGCAACCACTTGGCAGGGTCGGCTGACAACCTGGCTTCCACCGGGCTTCCAGGCGTCTGTGGCTGTCGATCTTCCTTACGAACTGAAGCGCACGTCCAATGCTTTTACCTACTCGGTGGAGTTCGGCAGCATAAAGGTTTCCCTCCCGGTCGACCTGCTAATGGGCGGGCAGCGTCATGGGTTGGGTTTCCTGGCCTCCGTGAGTGGACTCGACGGCCTTCCCCTCGCGCGGAGTGTGCTTGTCCAGGCGCGCTACGAATGGAGTCCAGAAAAGAAACAACTGCTGCTCGCGCCGGGGTGTGTGCTGGGACAGCCGAAAACGCTCGACGCTGCTTTGGGTGTGGTGCTCAGTCCCACCTTCGAATCGCGCTGTCTGAGTTGCCATGGCCAGCCCAACTCCGCGGGTAGCGGCAAGGATGGTGGCGTCCATTGTGAAGGCTGCCACGGTCCAGGGTCGGATCATCTTTCGGGCGTGCGCCGCGGCATCCCCAGACAAGGCATCGTCAATCCGAAGCGCTTGTCGGCCGAAGAAAGCATCGACATCTGTGCGCGCTGCCATATCGGTCTGGCAAAGTTCGCCGATCCCTCTCCGGATGACCTGCTGGTGGCGAATCAGGTCCGGGCCCTGCGGAGTTCGGAGTGCTTCCTGCAGAGCGGCAAGGCCATCACCTGCACCACTTGCCACGATCCCCACAACGATGCTGTAGATGACGGCCTGGCAGTCAAGGCATGCCTAAGTTGTCACGCGGCAAGCGTGAAACCGCACGCCGCGCTATGCCCCGTGAACGCCTCGGACGCCTGCGTCGGCTGCCACATGCCATCTGTTCAGATGGGGCCTCTTTACTTGGTTGATCACGTGATCCGCGTACATCCCGAGCAAAACGAGCCCGCCGCAACGCCCGCCGGCTTGCTGACGCAGATCCGTCCTGTTAGCGAGTACCTGCGTGTCATTGCCACGAATTCGCCTGAAGCAGCTGCCGCTGCAAAAACTCGCCTACAAAGCGGAGAGAGTTTCTACCAGGTCGCGCGTGAGCTCTCGGTGGATCAGACCGCGCCAATCGGTGGCTATCTCGGTCGCAAAACGCTCGCCGATCTGGAACCAAAGCAGGCGGCCGAGGTGGCTCGTCTGAACTATGGCGAGACCAGCTCGGTTTTCGAGAGCACTGGGCGATGGGTCATCCTGCAACGCTTGCCGCGCGATTTTCGATGGCAGGCCGAGCAGCTCGAAAAGCAGGCCGAAGAATTAGCGGCGAGCAATGAGCCGGTCGCGGCAATTGGGAAAGCCCAGGAAGCTCTGATTATTTATCCGCAGTTCCTCCGTGCTCTCAACCTGATCGGCGCCACGCTCGCAACCGGCGGCAATCCCAAACGAGCCGCCAAAGTGCTGGCTACCGCGACCCACCTATATCCTGACGACGCCGGCACGCAATTTCTATTGGGCTCAGCCCTCGAACTGCTCAGCGACAAAGCCGGCGCCACGAAAGCCTACAACCGGGCCATCGCTCTGCAAGAGGACTTCACGGCGGCCTATGGAAGCTTGGGACTGATCTCATACTCGTCGGGCGATTGGAAGAATGCCATCGCGGTCTTCCGCCGCGGTCTTCGAATCAATCCGCTCTCCGCCGAACTCAATTACGATTTAGCACTCGCGTTGACCCAAAGCGGAGATGCGGGCGCTCAGCAAGCATTCGCCCTGGCCCGCAGATTAGACCCGACTCTGACTGAACCCGCCTTTGGGAAGCCCGGCGTCCACCAACCAGGCGAAGTGCCCCGTCCGAAGACGCACTAAAAGGCATCGGGCACGTGAAGCAGGCTATCTTAATTCGGCTCCTGTACGGTCATAATCCGGTCCACCGGGATGTTGGTCAGTCGTTGTTTTTTCCCGGACGGCCAATCGATATCAAGCGACTTCACTAGTTTGTTTTCGCCCAGTCCGAAATGAACCCGCTTATCATTGGCCGACAGGTAGCTACCGGCAGTTGAGACGATGGCATACTGCTCGGCTCCCGATTGGGCGGTGAGGTGAAGAGTCGCCCCGATGCCGTCACGGTTGCTAGTGCTGCCCACGGTATTCACCGTCAGCCAGTGGTTTGGGCTCATATGCTGATTTTTGAGAATCATCGGTGGCCTGTTATTGCAGTTCATCACGAGATCGATACGGCCGTCGTTATTCAGGTCGCCAAATGCCGCGCCCCGCACGGCCATGTTCTTGGCGAAAGCAGGGCCCGCCGTGCTGGAGACGTCCTGGAAATGGCCTTTCACATTGCGAAGTAGCAGCGGGGGCTCCAGGTAGCGCGTGTCTGGCTGCGTGAGTTCAATGTTATCCATCACATGCCCCTGCCCCACGAAGAGATCTTTCCAGCCGTCGTTGTCGTAGTCAATGAAACCGGCGCCCCACCCGGAGTGACGAATGCTGGCAGCGCCGATGCCGGTCGAGTCAGACACGTAGTCGAACACGCCCTTATGGTTATGAAACAGTGAGTAGCGCTGGCGCGCGAGAGCATTCACGAAGAGGTCCGGCCAGCCATCGTTGTCGTAGTCGGCGAAGTCCGTTCCCATACCGGCGAACGTGCGGCCATCCGCGTCATAGGCGACTCCGACCGCGAGCGCGACTTCTTCGAAAGTGCCGTCGCCCCGATTGTGGAACAACTGCTGTGGAACCGAATCATTGGCAATGAAGATATCTGGCAGTCCGTCCCGGTCGTAGTCGTTCATAGCGATGCCGAGACCTTTGCCGGGATACTTGGCGATCTGGCTCCTGGCCGAGACGTCTTCGAAACGTCCGTTACCTAGGTTATGAAAGACCAAGGGCGTCATTGGCTGGAAATGGTCCGGATGGCAGTACGATCGATGGCCCGGTGTCTTCTCGCCGCACCATAGGTCCATGCTGAAGTTCCAGTCGACGTATCGCGATACGACCAGATCGAGAAGCCCGTCGCGATCATAATCAATGAACATCGCGCCGGTCGACCAGCCTGCGCCGCGAACGCCCGCTTGGCTGGTGACATCGGTAAACGTGCCATCGCCGTTGTTGCGATAAAGGGTATTGCCATTCAAGTTCGTGACGTACAAATCAGGGTGGCCATCGTTATCAAAGTCAGCTACCGCCACTCCCATGGCGTAACCCAAGCCCCGCAAGCCCGCCCGCTCAGTGACATCCACGAAGGTGCCATCGCCCCTATTGCGATAGAGGCGATTCCAATACCGGGGGTCCGATTTGTCAGGCTGCTGGCCGGGAGGCATCGGG
>JBAUOG010000523.1:0-6114 GCA_049579625.1 Bryobacteraceae bacterium | reverse complement strand
ATCGCGTCAGCCCACCACTCCTAGGCAGGAGACCCCAGCCAAGCCCGTGCCCCCTAGCCCCGCCCTCGCCGGTACCTGGAAGGGCAGCGTAGGAACTGCCAACGCCATCACCATCCAAATCAACCTGCAGCCCGGCGAGAGAGTTATGGTCCTGGTGGACAATCAAGCGGCAAAAACCGAGCATGAGCAGGCTGAAGTGCTCGAGGTCAGCGGGGGCTTTATCGAGATGAACATGGGCCAGCCGCCGCGGGCCCGCTGTAAGCTCCGCCTGTCTTCCGACCGCCGCAACCTGGAAGGCACCTGGACGCAAACCAAGACCAACAAGACCTTCAACGTCGTCTTCACCAAAGCCGACTAACCACCGAATGAACGCTACCCGCCGTCAGCTTCTGCGCCTCGCTGCCCTGTCCGGCATCGTGCCATTGGCCAGAGCGCAAACCAAGCCGGCGCGCCTCGTGCTCTATGCCTTCAACCAGCTCATCGGTTCCACGGACTCGACCCGCCAGATGGTTGAAGAGGTCGGCGAATCCTCCTTCAACGTGGTGATCTTGGCGTTCTTGAACATTCGACAGTCGAACGGTCAAGCGATCTTCCGTTACAACGACAGCCCGCTCGCGCAACTCCCCAAGGAGTTGCCTGCCCACATTCAAAAACTGAAATCGGGCTTCTCCGCGCCAAAGAAGGTGCTCATCTCATTGGGCGGCTGGGCGAACCAGGACGACTTTCGTTCGATCCGCGCCATCGGTGTCGAGAAGTTCATCGGTCAGCTGAACTCCCAGGTTATCCGTCCCCTCAGCCTCGATGGGATTGACATTGACTTGGAGCCGGCGATCGAGTCTCCCGAAGCCTGGCAGAGCATCTACGATGAGCTCGGCCGCACCATCGTCGACCTCTCCAACCGGTATAAGGCCGCCAATCCGGAACACGTTGTGACTCATGCACCCACCTCCGGATTAACCGCGGGGCTCTACATCAAGGATGGCCGCCTTCATGGTCTCGCTGGAAGCATCCTCGAATCGACCCGCGCCGCTTCAGGCAATAACATTGATTGGCTGAACGTGCAGTTCTATGAAGGCGGCGCCGTCAAGAACGAAACCATCACGAGCTTCTACAAAGACCAACTGGTTGCCGGCCTCGCTGCGAAATCCAAGTCCACCGGCATCGACAATCCACTCGACTTTCTGTCCCCCACATTTGAGCCGGACTTTCATCAGCCTCTCGCGTTCTGTCAGAGTACTCTCCGCGACCTCACACAGGCCTGCCGGGCGAACGGCCGCCTCGACAGCGTAGGTTTATGGGAGTATGGTCAAACCAAGGCACACACGCGTGACTGGTCCCAGGGTCTTGCCGGGAGTCTTCGCTCCTGACAACCTTTCTCCCTTGCACACGAAATGACGAATCAGGCGCCACCCACAGCCGCAGCCAAGTCCGCCAACTACTTCCAGCTTCTCCGCGACGCCGGCTTCAGCTCCTTTTTGTCGACTCAGTTCCTGGCTGCCTTTAACGACAACGTCTACAAAATGATCGTCTCGGTCGCGGCTGTCGATATCGCTGCGGACCAGAAGAGCGGCGCGCTCTATCTCTCGCTGGCCGGAGCCGTTTTCGTCCTCCCATTCCTTCTCTTCGCTGGGCACGCAGGCCAGCTTGCCGACCGCTTCAGCAAAACGCGCGTCCTGCAAATCACCAAGGCCTTTGAAATCCTCATCATGGTCCTGGGCATCTTCGCCCTGCTTGCCCATAGCATCCACCTTCTGCTTGCCGTTCTCTTCCTGCTGGCCATGCAAGCGAACTTCTTCAGCCCGGCCAAGTACGGCATCCTCCCCGAAGTTGTGCCAGAGTCGCAACTCACACGCGCCAACGGCCTCGTCGAGCTCTCCACCTTCGCTGCCATCGTCGTAGGCTCCAGTTTCGGCACCTTCCTGTATGGCCACTGGAAGCACCAGCCGCTTAACATGGGCTTCACCCTCCTCGGCATCGCCCTTGTCGCTTCGGCGATCAGCCTGCGCATTACCTACGTCCCTCCCTCGGGCGCTGCCGAGTTCTTTCATTGGAATCCGTTCAGCGAGATTTGGACTGGTTCCAAGCAACTCCTTCGCAGCCGCGAGCTCGGCCTGAGCGTCCTCGGCATCTCTTACTTCTGGTTCATCGGCGCGCTGGTCCAACTCGCCATCATCCTGGTCGGCAAAGAGACCCTGCACATCCCGGACGGCCAACTCGGGCTGCTCATCACTGCTCTGGCCGTGGGCATCGGACTCGGCAGCATCGCCGCCGGCTGGTTTTCGAGCGATGGCGTTGAACTGGGTATTGTCCCCCTGGGAGCAGCGCTGCTGGGCCTCTCCACGCTCGCCGCGGGCCTCACTCATTCTCTGCTCTGGTGCTCTGTCTGGCTCGTCGCGGTCGGCTTGTCCGGTGGCCTGTTTATCGTGCCCCTGAATGCCTATCTACAGGAGCGCGCTCCGGCCGAAGAAAAAGGCCGCCTGCTCGCCACCAACAATTTCGCCAATATGATCGGCGTCATCATCGCTTCCGGTATGCTGTCTCTGCTTCACGACCGGTTCCAGTGGACCGCCAGTCATATCCTCGCCGCACTCGGCGCATTCACGTTTGCCTCCACGGCGATCATCGTAGCCCTTATGCCCGCCCTGGCTGTTCGATTCATTCTTCTCACCGCCCGGAACCTGCTCTTCCGCGTCACCGTCGTCGGCCGCGATAATATCCCGGCCAAGGGCGGAGCACTAATCGCCTCCAATCATGTCTCGCTTGCCGATGCCGTTCTGGTCGGCTCCGTTACCCGCCGCTTCATCCGCTTTTTGATGTGGCAGCCCTATTTTGAGATAAAAGCCGTCCGGCCCTTCTTCCGTCTCCTGCACGCGATTCCCGTACCGAACGGAGCGCCGAAAGAGGTTCTCCGCGCTATGCACCAGGCGCGAGAAGAACTCATCAATGGCCGTTTGGTCGGCATCTTCCCCGAGGGCGGCATCACGCGCACAGGCCAGGTCATGCCCTTCGAGCGCGGCGTTGAGCGCATCGTCAAAGGCTTGACCGTGCCAATCGTCCCGGTCTTCATCGACGGGCTCTGGGGCCATGCGCTCAGTTATTCGGGCGGGAAACCATTTTCAAGCTGGCGTGCGTCCTGGCGTCCTCACGTGGTTATCGTAGTCGGCAAGCCCATCCACGAACAGGTGAGTGCCGCCGAACTACGCCTTCGCATCCTACTTCTCTCGAGCGATGCCGCCGAATTGCGCAAACGCCGCACCGCAAACCTCCCTCACCGCTTGATCCGCGCCGCGCGCCGCCGCTGGTCCTCCTCCGCCATCGCCGATTCCACCGGTAAGGATCTGTCGTTTGGCAGGACGCTCACCGCCGCGTTACTCCTGCGGGATTGGATCCGCGCGCACAGTGGGCCTGGGGAGCGCATCGGGCTGCTGCTTCCGGCCTCGGTCGGCGGTGCATTGGCGAATCTCGGTGTGGCGCTCGCCGGTCGCGTAGCCGTCAACTTGAATTTCACGACTGGTCATGCCGCGATCACCGCTGCGGTGGCCCAGTGCGAAATTCGGGTTGTTTTTACATCCCGTGCTTTCCTTGAAAAGATTAAGCTCGACTCGTTACCCGGCGCCGTCTACCTCGAAGACCTGCTGCCGTCGTTCTCGCGCTGGGCAAAGGTCGCTGCACTTCTCACCGCTCGCTTCGCGCCAGTCTCACACCTGGCCGGTCCCGCACACCCGGATGACATCGCCGTTGTTATGTTTTCCAGCGGTAGCACTGGCGTGCCCAAAGGAATCCAGCTTTCGCACTGGAACCTCATCTCGAACATGGAGTCCGTCGCCCAGGTCTACTTCGTTGGCCCCAGCGATACCATGCTCGGCGTCCTGCCGTTCTTTCATTCCTTCGGCTACACCTACACCCTCTGGTTCCCTCTCCTCCACGAGTTTCGCGCCGTCTACCATCCCAATCCGACCGAGTCCAAGACCATCGGTGAACTCGCTGCGCAGCATCGTCCTACGCTTCTTCTGGCCACGCCGACCTTCTGCCTCGGCTACCTCCGCAGTTGCACTCGCGAGCAGTTTTCCCACATCCGCTACTTACTCGTTGGCGCCGAGAAAATGCGGCCCAAGCTGGCTACCGCGTTCGAAGAAAAGTTCGGCATTATGCCCCTCGAGGGCTACGGTTGTACCGAACTGGGCCCGGTCATCTCCGTTAATACACCGCCGGCCGAATCCGGATCGAACGGAAAGGCCGGCTATCGTCTAGGCAGCGTGGGCCGGCCGATCCCAGCAGTTGCCGCACGCGTCGTGCACCCGGATACCTTCGAGCCTGTGCCTCTGAAGGCAACGGGCCTTCTACTGGTGAAGGGTCCCAGCCTGATGGTCGGCTATTTGGGCGATCCCGTCCGCACCCAGAACGCGCTGCACGAGGGCTTCTACATCACTGGCGACCTCGCTTCCTTTGACGAGGATGGCTTCCTCTACCTCATCGATCGCATGGCGCGCTTCAGCAAGGTGGGAGGCGAGATGGTGCCGCACCTTAAGATCGAGGAGGAACTGCATCACGTTATGGCGGGCGGAGAGTGTCTCGTGGTAGGCGTGCCCGACGAGAAGCGTGGCGAGCGCCTGGGCGTGCTCTACACGCACTCCGCCCTCACTCCGTCCCAGATGGTGGCGCATCTTGCGAAGAGCCTGCCGCCCTTATGGCTGCCGAAGGCCGACTCCTTTTACCAGGTGGATGCCATACCTACGCTTGGCACCGGCAAAGTCGACCTCGCCAAAGGCCGTGCACTCGCCACCGAACAGGCATCGCTGAAAGCATCCGCCCGCTCCGTGGACGACTAGCGTGTGCAATCTTCAGCACTGAGCCGTGCGCGTCGGTGTCTGTGTGAAAAGTTCACCACAGATCTCAGCATGAGCGCCGGAGTGCACAACGAGCAATGATGAAAAAGGTGTTGCTCCAACTTTCCGGCCATGTTCCCAAGACCGCGTGGCGCAGGCTGTCAAGCCTGCCGAGCCGAGAGTCATCTGTGTGCCCCAAAAGGGGCTGTTCCGGTACGGCAGTTGTTTCCTGGTCGGCGCCCGGAGGAATAGGATCCACTCCGGCTAGGTCATTCCGCCAGTCACAAACTTAGAAAATTTTCCTATTCTCGCAAAAACCCTTTCATCACAATACGTTCTGGCACTTCTCGGTTTAGCCCGCCCGCAGTTCACCCCGGGACGGGCCGAGAATTTTGTTAGGCCTAACGGCCAATCCACTAATGAAAGTTGTTAACGATGTCAGATCTATCTTCAAAAGTCCCGGAGATCCCGGGCACTGTTACAAATGAAGAGGCCCGGGCGAATCAGGAACCCGCCTCAAAAGAAACAAACTCGGTGCCGCGCGAACAATCCGCGCCGCCCGAACCAACCAAACAGAACCAGGAACCCGCCCCAACCAACGAGAAGACGGAGAAAGACGCTAGCCCAGAAGTCGACGCGAGAACGGCGGCCAACAGAATCAACGCGCAGAAGTCGACCGGTGCCAAGACTCCCGAAGGCCGTGCGGCTTCCTCGCGGAACGCCGTCAAGCACGGTCTCTTCGCTGCGGACATCACCCAGTATTTTCGGAATGACGATGAATCCCAACGCTACCAGCGCTTCGTCGACGGCCTCGTCAAGGACCTCGATCCAGTTGGGGATCTCGAAAACGTCCTGGCCCGTCGCGCCGCCGACATCCAGTTCCGGCTCGAGATGCTCCGCACGGCCGAGTTCAAGGTCTACGCTGGCAACACCGGCCTCGTGAACGACACCATGGAGGAGTTGCTCAACCGAAGCGGTAACCCGATGGGCCTGGCTTCGCTCTACGATTCGCGCTTTCAGCGCGCTTTCTCGAAAACCATGGAGGATTTGCGCCGCGCCCAACAGTCCCGCCGCGACAAAGAACTGCATGCACTTGAGCAGCTAAAGGGCATTGCCCTTGCGCACATACAACAAGACACCACCTTCGATCCGGCCAAATTTGGCTTCGTTATTTCACGCGATTTTGTCTTCAACCAGGCCCACTGTTTAAGGCCAAGATGCTGGCTCAACTGAGTGGAGGAGACGGTCGAGTCGAGAAAAAGGTCGTCGACTAGGTCGCCAAGGTGCC
>JBAUOG010000522.1:0-3370 GCA_049579625.1 Bryobacteraceae bacterium | reverse complement strand
ACTCTACAGCTCGCGCACAATACTTTCCCCTACGCATTCCCGAAACACTCGCTGACCATCCTGAAGCTGAAGGCGGAGTGACGAACGCTGGGGAATCCGTACCGAGAAACCGAGAACCGGACCGCGCATGAGCGAGCGGATTTCGGATTCAACACACTCTGACGGCCTACTTCACGGACCCCACCAACGCCCCGAACGCCGGAAGCTCTATGTGGTCCAGTTGAAGAACGCCATTTTTCGGCGGTGAACTGAAGAGGGGAGTGGCGCTCGATCCCGGCACGCCCTTGCTCGCGAGGTGGAAAGCCACAGTTCTGGGCTGGCTGCTCATGTTCAACGCCACCAGAACGGTCGAAGCACCACTCCTGCGCAGAAATGCGAAGACGTCGGGATCGTCCTCATTAACGGCCTCATAGGAGCCATCGCGAAGGGCAGGGTTGGACTTGCGCAGCGCCAGCAGTTGCTTATACGTGCTGAAGATAGAGGTTGGATCTTTCGATTCCGTCGCTACGTTGTAGGTGGACGCACTGGGTGGAATCGGTAACCAAGGGGCGGCCGAGGTTGTGAACCCTGCCTGAGCCGATGTGTTCCACTGCATGGGCGTGCGCTCACCGTCACGGCCCTTTTCTTTCGGCCAGCCGAGTTTACCGATGGGATCGTGAACGTCTTCAATGCGCGCCGGGTCGGTGGTTCGCATGCCGAGCTCTTCGCCGTAATACATCTGCGGCGTTCCTCGCGTAGTCAGGAGGAGCACCGCCATGAGCTTGGCGATTTGATCGTTGTGCACGCCGTCGCCATAGCGGTCCCATTGCCGCGGCTGATCGTGATTGCTGAAGAAGTATTCAGGCTGCCCGTTCGCGGTGTTATTCTCGATCTCGTTGAAGAGCTGCCGGAACCTTGGGGCGGAAAGTTTGTTGACGTCGGCGATCTGGAAGTCCATCGGAAGCTGCACTTCATCGCCATGCCCGTAGAGTTTGGTGAGTTCTTCAACATTAGGTTCGTCCGCTTCGGTGATCAAAACGGGATCCCCGGGATACTTACCGACCACCTTTCGCAGCTCCTTCAAGATGTCGTGGACTTCGGGATAGTTGTCGGTGTATTTGTGTTCGATGTTCCGGTCGCCGTATGCGTTGACTCCCGGCAGATACGGGTCGTCGTGGAGATCCGGATCCTCAAACAGCCGCGAGACCGCATCGATCCTGAAGCCGGCGACCCCCTTCTTCATCCAGAATTCCAGCACGCCTTCCATCGCCTTCTTAACTTCCGGATTGCGCCAGTTTAAGTCGGGCTGCTCCTTGTAAAAGTAGTGATAGTAGTACTGATTTGTTTTCGGATCAAGCGTCCAGGCGGAGTGGCCAAACCACGATTGCCAGTTGTTGGGCGGCTGCCCCGGAGCTTTCGCATCCCGCCAGATATACCAGTCGCGTTTCGGGTTGGTTCGCGATGATCTCGACTCGATGAACCAGGCGTTCTGGTCCGACGTGTGGTTAATCACATAGTCCATAATCACCCGGATGTTGCGCTTCTTTGCCTCAGCTATCAGATGGTCGAGGTCCGCCATCGTGCCGTATTCCGGATCAATCGCCGTGTAGTCGGAAATGTCGTAGCCATAGTCGACCCCCGGAGAAGGGTACATTGGAGTGATCCAGATTGCATCAATCCCGAGTTCGTGAAGGTAATCCAGGCGCGACGTAATGCCTTTGATGTCGCCAATGCCATCGCCGTCGGAGTCTTGAAAGCTGCGCGGGTAGATCTCGTAGATGACGGCGTACTTCCACCATGCGTCGGCCTGCTTCTGACGGCTAGGCGCGGAAGCGGGCGCCTGTGCCAGGGAGGAGAAGGCGAGAGCGAACGAAAGCAACAGAGCTTTTGACATGAATCAGTCCTTCACGGGATTATCTCTCGATTCCGTGCCCGACGATTCTCGTAGAGAAAACTTCACTTCACTGGAGCGCCGGATCCGCTAGAACTGGAAAGCATGCCGATGGTATGAAGCCACGTTTGCACGAGCAGAGGCCATGTCGTGACGGGAAGGGCTGTGCGGCGCAGGCCATAACCGTGTCCACCGTCGGCATAGATATGCAACTCCGCCGGGACTTTTGCGTTCTTCAGCGCCATGAAATAGACCACAGCGTTTTCGACGTGGGCAGGGTCGTTTTCGGCCTGAACGATGAACGACGGCGGGGTCTGGTCGGTGACTTGAATCTCGTGATCGGCAGCGAAGCTCTCGTCGGCAAGAGCCAGATAGCCTGGGTAAACGATCACGGCGAAATCGGGACGGCAACTGAGTTCGTCAGCGGAGTCGATGCGAGCATACAGCCGATCATCGAAGTGCGTGCTGAGCGCAGCCGCAAGGTGTGCTCCTGCGGAGAACCCAAGCACGCCGATCCGGTGCGGATCGAGGTGCCACTCGGCGGCGTGAGAACGGACCATGCCCAGTGCGCGTTGCGCATCCTGCAGGGCGGCGGAGGATCTTGGGTAAGGTCCTGAATCGGGTACAGTGTACTTCACCAGGACGCATGTGATGCCTATTGAATTGAGCCAGTCGCAGACCTCGGTCCCCTCCAGGTCAATAGCCAGTATGTGGTAACCGCCCCCGGGAAAAACCACCACGGCAGCACCGGTGTTCTTGCCCTTCGGCGTGTAGAGGGTCAGGCTTGGTTTTGAGACATTGCCGAGACGGATAAGCGGCTTGCCTGCAATGAGGTTGTCCTTCGCCGTTGTTGTATCCATCTCCGGCGCCGAATTCGGCGCAGCGCCCGGCGCACCGTCCGCCCAGAGTGGCAAAGTCAAATGGGAGGGAGCAGGCGGCCAGGGAGCCGTCGTTTGAGCGAACAATCCGGCGGAGCCGCCAGCGAGGGTGGCGAGAATCAGGAATCGCTTAAGCATAGTTCGTCCACGTCTGAAGATATGTCGCAGTCATGCGACGCCGCCGCGCGAGTGACGCTCCCTGCGATCAGTGGTGCTTTTTTGTGTGGGCCGCGTGCGTAGCCTTGGCAGCATGGCTCTTCTTTTCCGGCGTCGCCGAAAGTGGCGAGTCGGAGTTGAAAATGTCGGCCACTGCCTTCCACTTGCCGTCCGCCTGCTTCTTCCAGACCTCCACGAGCTTGCCGTTGTCCGTCACGGGCTTACCTTGGGGACCCTTCGTGGTCAACTGATAGACCCCCACGAGATAGCCCAGATCACCTGAACGGGCGACATCCACTGTGGTCGCCTTCCAGGACACAGACGCGTCCGGAGTGAGAAGCGGGGCCCACACGGCACGAATTGCATGATTGCCGGTAGCGATGGGAGCGTTGGGAGGCAAGAGCGAGGCGTCGTCGCTGTAGTAAGAGATTGTCGCGTCCAAGTCCCTGTCCGCGGCCGCCTTCGC
>JBAUOG010000521.1:0-12986 GCA_049579625.1 Bryobacteraceae bacterium | reverse complement strand
GCGAAGAGGTTCAGCCGTTCGCCGACAACTGCCGCCTCCTGGAACCTGGCTTGCCACTGATCGCCTCGCTGCAAGGAACCGGCAAACTGCACGCGGCCGTGGAAGAGGCGCACTTGACCGAGAAACTCATCAGCACGGAGAAATACGACATCCTGGTGCAATTCGGTACGCCCCATATCGAGTACGGCGGGATCTTCGGCACCCAAACGCCGAAATTGAGCGGTCGCGCCCTTGTTGCGGAGGTCGCACCCGATGAGTTCATCGTCATGGGCTTCGATGCCCGCGGCCCCGTTCGAATTCGGCAACGAACTCCCTTCGTGACCGTTTGCGCCATGGGCTCCGTTCAAGTCCGGCTGTCGGCGGCAATCACTTCGGAATAGGGACGGACCTGATTCCCTCTGTGCCCGATTTCTAATTGCCTTTGGGCGAGCATCTAGGGTCGGCGATCTCGACCCGACGATTCCTTGCGCGCCCTTCGTCGCTGCCATTGTCGGCGACGGGTTTGGTCTTGCCGTAGCCCGTGGCCGTGAGCCGGTCCGCTGCGACGCCGTGTTGCGTGAGCCATGTCACTACCGCCTTCGCCCGCGCTTCAGATAGCGTTTGGTTATACGCGTCGTTGCCGACGTTGTCGGTGTGACCCTGGACCTCCAGCTTCAGCGTCTTATCCGCCGCCATCAGAGTCGCCACCGGTTGCAACACCGCGTCGGAAGACGGCAGCAGGGTCGACTTGTTGAAGTCGAACAAGACGCCGTAGATCGCGACGTGGCACAACTTCTCCAGGTTCGCCCCAAGGTCCACCAATCCCGCGTCCGCCACGTTGAGGGTGTACCCGAGAGGGCGCGGAGACACCATGGCCCAAATGTTCCGGCCCCTTTGCGCGTAATGAGCCCTTATGACGCTGAGCCCTTCCTGCACAATCACCCAGCCGCCTTTGGTGAGCGCATCGCGATAAGCCGTGGTCAACAGCACGTTCGAAATCTCGGGAAGATCGTAGTCGCGAAAGAGCGTTCCATTCGCCACCAATTCCGCCTGTTCGGCGCCCCGCGGCGTCACCCGAAAAGGTGTGTTGTCAGCGCCGCCGCGATGAAATTTCGATCCCGGGAGCGGCGCCAGATAAGGAAAGTCCCCCGTGTCAGTAGCGATTTTTTCGGGAGTCGCGGCAGGCGCGGCCAGCGTCAGAGCAAAGGGCCGCGGCGCGATTTCGATCACGTCTACACGAAAGAGAAGCGGCGAGCCATCAGTGTCCACGTTGGCCCATGCCTGCACGCCGTTCTTTGCGTATTGCAGCACCTCCAGCAAGCCGCCCGTCCGATATTCTTTGACCAGGGTCCAGCCGTTCTGCAAGAACGCTGGCTTGATCTTGTTCCATTCCGTCACCGGATCGGTGCCGTTCGCGGTTTCGGCCAAAATGAACCAATGCTTGCCCTGTTTGGCCGGACCGATGTCCCGGTTGGGCGGGAACTTCACTTCCCCCCACACCTCGTAGGGAATGTTCTTTCTGACTTTGAGAATGGTCGAAAGAAAGGAGAGCTCGGGCGGCGGATCCTGCACGACTTGCCCCGCAGCCGGTATTGCAGCCAGCACGCCCAACAGCGTGGCAAGGCTGCCGGTCTTCCTAACGGAATAGATGGAGAACATATGCTTAAGCGAGATCCGATTCTAGCTCAAGCGCACAAGATTTTATTTCGCGGCTAGTAACGCCGCCACTGCTCAGGCTTCAGCCGACCCGCAGAATCTCCCTTTCAATTCCTTGCAGATCGTTCGTGGAAACGCGGGCGTATGGGCCGCACGGAACATTCTCGGCGATCTCTGTCGATGGCAAAAACGGTTGTCGGATTTGGCCTTCGGAAAGGCTCTCGGCGCCGCCAGGTTAAGTTCAGAATGGGGTTCAATTCGCGACCGTCACGCCGAATAGGCCGCAGACACTCGATGTCTCGCGGGCGCTGAAGCCTTTTCTTCCAGTCGGCTCACCAGACTCTCTTCGAATTCATAGTACGGAACGCCCTTCGGGAAAAGCTGTCGCGTTCTTGAGATTTCCGCCAGAGTCTCGCCAGTCCGTCCTTCGACGAGGTGGTTAGCCGCTTTGGCCCGGCCATTCAGCCACCAAGGCGAGAGGCGCCGAAAATCTTGGCTGGCGAACTTCGCCTTGGCCGCCCCCATGTCACCTCGGAACAACAAGTCAAAACAGGCTGATTTCGCGAGCGCGACATGCTGTTGCGTCACGCTGCAGTAGCATCGGAGATCCATGGCGCGACAGTCCCACGCATCCGCAGTTGCCAACCTCCCGCTGTCGATTGCCCATTGAACGATCGTGTCAGCGCACAGCAAAGCCATGTCGGGCCTCTCCTGGATTTCCGCTAATTGTCGAATTATGGATTCCGGGTAGTCCCTTGGCCTGATGCCAGAGATTATCAGCTGGGTCATCGAGTGGTAAAGATAGATTCCGTGGGCTTCTTTTCCGTTGCGCAAGAGTGAACAGCAGAACTGCGAGTCGTTCCGGACCCGTGCCCGTGCTCCGTTCGGCGCAAGGCCCGCAAGGAACAGGAGCAAGCTGAGCTGGATGACTAATGTGAGCGCGATCCTGGCCCATCCCGTGGGGTGCAGAGAAAAGGTGACGTACGCGCACGCCATTCCCGAAAGAAGGGTTGCGGCGGGCCCGGCGCCAACCACCACCAGCGTCCGAACCCGCCAGAACCGGTTGGTTCGAGGAACGGCAGATACCGAAGCGGAGAATAGTCTCCGCGCATTAAACTGAAGGCTCCAGTTTCCGTGTAGACGGGCGACACGAAACGGTCCGAGTGAAAGGGCGAGAAGCTCGAACCTCATGGCGATCGCGCCCACGAGATGTCCGGCTTCGTGCAGTGTCAAAACAAAGGTGAAGGAAACGATCAACGCGGTCAGTCCCTCCAGACTATGGAGCTTCGGTGGGTCGAGGACGGTCTGGACAGACCTGGGGCCGGCGTATTGCAAAACGCACATGAAGGTCGCGGCGATGAGCATCATTACGCACGAGAAAACTGCGTCGCTCCGAGGCGTCTTCAGCTTCGAGGTGAAGTAGGGGCGTTGACGGGCCGACTCTATCGGGACCATGGCGAACTACGCAACACCAGTGTCCTTGGAAACGCACGGAGTTGGTAGTCGGTTGAGTACTGAGATACGCTCCTTACGGGCTAGGCATGGCTATCCGCAGACGGTACATGGGTAGACCGAGAAGAAGCGGAACGGCAGGTAATGCAGTGAACGCGCCAGCCTCGCGGCTCTCCGCTTACTTGATATACATCTTCAACGCGTCAATCAGATCTTCGCCGGCCCGCAGTTGTTCTTCGGTCGGCTCTTGTTCCGGATCCAGGATGTGGAGCCGGATGTGACCTTTGATGACCTCTGCCATCAATGAGTCGAGCGCGCCGCGGCACACCGCGATCGCATGCAGTGTGTCCGCGCAGTCTGCTTCGTCATCGAGGGCCCGAACGACGGCGGTAATCTGTCCGCGCAGCCGTTTGGCGCGATTCAGCAGCCGCTTCTTTTCTTTGGGTGTATGCGCCACGACTAAAGCTCCAACTCGCCTTTATACACCATGTCCTTAAGCCGGAATCGCTGCTTCACCGTCAAACGGCCATAATGAGTCGAAAACAGCACCTCTTTATCGGTCATTTGAATTGAGCTGCTCCGGGAAAAGTAGAAACGAAGGGCGCCTGACTTTGCGTCGAGTTTCACCTCGTCGGGCCGCACCGACGGTCTGTTAGGGAAGAGCAGGTGGCTCTGGCTCTGGATGCCCGACAACATCTGCTCCGGATCGACGGCCGCGCTGGCATCCGGGTTACTTTTGGCTGGGTGCTTCGAATTCATGCCCGGCACCAGCCCAATTACGGTGATGACATACCACTTTTTCAAATCCTCTTCGGTGAAACCCGGAACGCCGGTTGAACTCCCCGCGGACCGTTGCGAAGCTTTGATCATTGCCAGTGCGCTGTCCCATCGCACCGTGACGGGCAGCGTGGGGACCGTGCCGCTGCTGTTCTTGCTGACGCCACCGTCCCACTTCCCATCGGTAGCGCCGCGGCTGTCACCGGATTGGCTGCCGGGCGGCAGTTCGTGGCCCTGCTCCGCGTCGTCGGTTGGAGTATCGAAAGTCGCACCCGCCACCTTTGCCCACGGGGAGTTCGTAAAGATCCGTTCGACATCGTCGGCGCTCCATTGCGAACTGTCCTTGCTCCAAGGATTGCTGGCGTTGAGAATAGCGGCGGAGGCCGCGAGAAGAATCAAAACTCGCATGCAAAAAACTGAATTGGCCCAAGGCCTTACTTGAGTGTCGCACCTGAGCGCCTTGAAGCCGCCGTTATACTCAGCTAGAAACCGCTCATGTTTCCTTCCGATTCGAATCGCTCTTACTTGCCGCTCGACAATCTAGTCGGTTTTGGTACGAGCGATTTTATCGAGCTGGCTCTCGCTGCTCTGCTGGTTCTCTTCATTCTCGGCCGCGCGCGGTTTTACGTTCCACTGCAACGCCTCGCCGCGAAGACGGTCCCGTGTATGCTGCTGCTGGCCGTGCTGCCCGCGGCCCTGCGGCTGATGCTTATTCGGAATCATACTCCGCCCGTACCGAGCGGGGCCGATGACTTTGGTTACCTTCTGCTGGCCGACACACTGGCGCACTTCCGCCTGGCCAACCCCACCCATCCGCTGTACCCGTTCTTTGAACAGGTCTTCGTTTTGCAGCAGCCAACTCATAGCTCCATCTACCCGTTGGGCCAGGGACTGGTCTTGGCCTTTGGGAGCCTGGTCCTAGGCCACCCGTGGGCGGGCGTTCTCCTGTCAATGGCCGCGCTATGCGCCTTAACGTATTGGATGCTTCGGGCCTGGGTTACGCCGGGCTGGGCGCTCCTCGGCGGCACGCTCGCCGTCCTTCAGTTTGGCCCGCTCTGTTCTTGGACCAATTGCTACTGGGGTGGGGGAGTATCCGCCGTCGCCGGCTGCCTCGTGTTTGGCTCATTGCCACGCCTGCGGGACACCGGCCGGCTCCGCAACGCCATCCTGCTTGGCTGTGGCCTGAGTCTCGAGTGGTTGACGCGGCCATTCGAGTTCATCCTTCTCGGCGCCAGCGTGGCTTTGTTCTTCCTTCCTGGTCTGCTGCGGCACTGGCGGAATCTTAGGCCGCCGCTGCTTAAGCCTCTCGTGACCACCATCCTTGTTCTGCTGCCGGCCTTTGGACTTTCGCTCCTGCAGAACAAACAGGTCACGGGAAGCTGGACGACCATGCCGTATCAGCTCAGCCGCTACCAGTACGGCGTTCCCACCACCTTCACGTTTCAACCCAACCCGACGCCACATCGCGACTTGACCGCGGAGGAAAGTCTCGACTATGCCGCCCAGTCGGCTGTCCACGGCGATGGCGTGGATACTCCGGCCAGATATCTGAATCGATTCGTGAGCCGGGTTCGCTTTTATCGCTTCTTCTTCCTGGTGCCGCTTTACTTTGCGCTCCCGGCCTTCCTGCGGCAGCTGCGGCAGTTCCGGTACACATGGGTGGCTGTAACGTTGCTCCTGTTCGCCCTGGGTACCAACTTCTATCCTTACTTCTACCCGCATTACATCGCCGCGGTCACCTGTCTGTTCGTGTTGGTTGCTGTAGTTGGTCTGGAACGGCTGAGCGGCTGGCAGGTTCGAGCCTGGCCTGCGGGGCAGCGGATCGCCTTCTTGTTAACCGGCCTCTGCTTCGCCCACTTTGCGTTCTGGTATGGCTTGCATCTTCTGGCCAGTGAGCGCGTGCTGCTAGTTGTCGCCAGGTACGAGACCTGGGACTTCATCAACTACGGCGATCCCGAAGGCCGCAGCATGATCAATCGGCAGCTCGCAGAAGCACCGGGTAAGCAACTGGTGGTGGTGCGTTACGGCCCAAGGCACGGCTTTCACGAGTGGATTCAGAATCGGGCGGATATCAACGGGGCGCGCATTGTCTGGGCACGCGACTTCGGCGAGCCCGGCAATGAGGCGTTGCGGCGTTACTACCCCGACCGGCACGTGTGGCTCCTCGAACCAGACACCTGGCCACCGCAACTGAACCCATATCCTCTACCAGCGCCTAACCCATTGCGACCCGCCCCGGACTCCCACGCGCCCAAGCCGGGGACATTCCCTCCTGGCGTTAACCCGTTTGAGCCGGTTCACTGAGCTGAGGCGTAATGAGGGCTCGCCGTGGTTGTTTCTCTCGCTAGTTGATCCCCTGAATTCGCAGGCTCACTAACTGGTCGATCGTCAGGTGTTTCACCCCATGTGAACTGAGCTTGGTGATGTAGTCGGGCGTAACGCCATGGATCCGCATGGCAATCAACTGGTCGGGCTCCGGATGTTGGTAACCCAGCCCATTTATCTGCTGGATGAACTCCGGTGTCACACCGTGGATGCGAAAGGCGATGTACTTGTCGAGATCCAGGTGGCCATAGCCCAGCTCATTCATGCGCTTCATCCATTCGGGAGTGACCCCGTGAATGCGCATGGCAATCAACTTGTCGGCATCCGGCGTGTATCCCTGCGCCTTTAGCGTGCGCACCATCTCCGGTGTGACGCCGTGGATGCGAAACGCGATCAGCTTGTCGGCGTCGGTTTCCGGAATGCCGGCGGCGCGCATCTCGTCGATGAAGCTCTTGTTGACGTTAAAGATCCGAAAGGCTATCAGCTTGTCTTTGTCCAGTCCGTTGACGCCGGTGCCCTTCATCTCACGCGCGAAACTCAGGCTAACATCGTGAATCGCGAACTGGATCAGCTGGTCGTTTTCGACGCCGGAGAATCCCAGCGCGGTCATGTCGGCGATGTATTTGGTATTCGCGATGAAGTGGAAAAAGCCCGCGCCGTCCCCATCGTGCACAAACCCTTCGGCGTCGATCTTCCCGGCATCGCGGTTGATGGTGAAGTGGACATCATGCCTGGCCGTCGCCGAAAGGTCAATTCCTTGCAGATCCCGCACCTCCCAGTCCGAGCTTGAATTCGAGTGGTGCCCTTCCGAAGAAATCTCCAGGCTCAGCTGCACTTTGCCCGGTTGATTGGAGCGTTCAATGATCCAGTGCCCGGACTGACTGTTCGTCGCAAGCCCGAGTACTACGCTAATCCCCAGCAGCACAACGGCCGCCGATTGCCAAAGTCTTTTCATTTCCTTACTCCTGTGAATTTCAAACGCTTCCGTGACCGTAGCTCTCCGCCCCGGAGCGACGGAGCTCCTTGCTCCGAAATCCGCATTAAACTCCAGCACTGAACCGCGCGCGTCAGCAAGCGGACCTAACGTAGCAGTGACCGTAGTTCTCCGCCCCGGAGCCAGGGGAGCGATTTTTGGCGTTTTTCATCAACGTCTTCAGGCTGTGAGAGCCTTCAGTTGGCTGCGAAGAAACGCAGTTAGAAAACGTCAGCCTGACGCAACGCAATCAACTGGCGCAGGCTGAGATTAGTGAATCCATGCTGCTTGGCCTTTTCGATGAACTCGGGCGTAACGCCTTGGATCTTGGCCGCAATGAATTCATGAACGTGGTCGGTAGTGAATCCGGCCGACCGCATGCTTTGGATGTAGCTCGGAGAAACGCCCTGAATGCGCAGCGCGATCAAGTCGTCGACCGATAGCTCCTTAAGGCCCAGCTTCTCGAATTCGGCTGCATCGGCCGGTTTCACTCCCTGGATCTTCATGGCGATCAACTGGTCAATCGTCACCGACTTCCATCCGCTCGCTTGCACTTCCCGGATGTATTCCGGCGTAACGCCTTGGATCTTCATGGCGATCAACTGGTCGACCGATGGGTTCAACCCGGTGGCTCGCACATCCTTGACGTAGGCTGGCGAGACGCCTTGAATCTTCATCGCGATGGCATGGTTGATATCCGGGTCGATGCCCGCCGCTTTCCAATCGCGCAGGTAAGCCGGCGACACTCCCTGGATCTTCATGGCGATCAGCTGGTTGATGTCCGGGTTCAAGCCCGCGGCTTTGACCTCACGCACATACTCGGGCGTCACGCCCTGTATCTTCAACGCCACTAACTGATCAACGGTCAGGTTCTTGAATCCAGCGGCCTCCATGTCGGCGATGTAGGAACGACCCGTCTGCCCCGTTGCTTCGGAGGGCGGGGTGGTTTGACGTTCCTCGGTCGCGATCATCATCGCGGTATGCGTCTTGGTGTTGATCAGCGCCGCAAACTGAACAGCCACAGCCATGGGGGCCGGGCGAGGCGTTGCGTAGTAGTCAGCCTTGGCGGCGGGAGCAGGCGCAGCCACCGGAGATCCGGATGTCACAAGAACGCGGGGAGCAGTAGCAGGCGCCGGAGTGGGGGGCGACAGCAACGCGCTGGGAGCGGAAGCAGGTGATGGCGCTGCCTTGGCAATGAGATGCCGCTCGGGCGCCGGGGCGGCTTGCGGAGTGTCCGAATTAAAGAAGCGCTCTTCCAAAATATTGAGCGTCTCACTGCGCAGGGACCCGCTTGCGGCAACCAGTCCGGCTGTTCCAAGCAAAGCCATCGCGGCTACGCCGCCTAGCGTCCAGCCGCCGCCGGCTGTTGCGATAACCGAACGGATTCCCAGCAGCCGCTCGATGCGAGATCGCAGAGGTCTTCCATTGACTGCCAGTGCGAAGTCCGGCAGAGAACGCCATTCTTCCATGAGCGTCAGGGCTTTAGCGTAGTCCAGCGGATTCCCCATCACAGCCACCGCCACATCGTCGCAGCAGTGCTCCCGCTCGTCGCGGATAGACCAGCTGACCCACCAAACGCCGGGGTGATAAAAGAGCAGCGTTTCTACACCGATCTGGAAGAGATTGACGAAGGCGTCGAACCGTTTGATATGTGCCAGTTCATGTGCAATGACAGCTTCCAGTTGTTCGGCGGAAAGACCTGACAGCGCGGAGAGTGGGAGCAAGACCACCGGCCGGAACCAGCCCACTACTGCCGGCACCGTTAACGAAGACGAACTGCAGAAGCGAACCACACGACCGATGGCAAGTTGCTGTTGCAAGCGGCGGCAGGTCCGAAGGAGCGCGGGCGCCATCTGCGCGTTGCAAGTGCGGCGCAGTTCGCGGACAAGCAGCCACCCACCGATCGACCGCAGGCTGAAAGCTACCACGCCGATCACCCAAAACCACACGAAGATGCGCGACACATCGGTGGCGCTCAGCCAGTTCGCAATGCTGGTGGCTGGCACGGCAGCCTGCGTGATAACCAGGCTGCGTGCGGCCTCGAGGACCTGCTGCGCCTGGGGCGCGCCAGCTAAGAGGAAACCGAACGCAGGGGGCGCAGCCAGATCGCTGGCCGCCTGTTTATAGATGAGTCCGAACGTGACCAGCGGGGCCAGCGTCATCGCCACCAAAGTGAGAACTGCCGCATTGTAACGGGCTGTTGGCGTTCTTAGGGCTGATAGTCCAGTGCGCAGAAGAACGGCCAAAGCCAAGCCCTGCCACAGGAAGTGAATCAGGGTCCACCCGAATGCGGAAACCAGGGCGGGGGTTAACCACTGCGATAGGAGCGTCATTTTGTGCCCTTTTCGTATTCGTCCAGCATGCGCCGGATCTCTTCAATCTGTTGCCGTGATTCCTTTTTGCCCGCCAGCGCATGCATTGTCAGTTCGCTCGCCGAGCCCGCGAAGGCCTTGTCAAGCAGATCTCTTACCAAACGTCGCTTGGTCTGCTCCGCCGGCTGCGATGCCTCATAAACGTGAGCCCGCTCCGCCTCGTTGCGCCTCACCATGCCCTTTACTGTCATGATCTGCAGTAACTTGAGGACGGTCGTGTAACCGGTTGGTTTGGTCTGATTGAGAACTTCATGCACCTCCCTGACGGTCGAAGGGCCCAATTGCCACAAAACTCGTAATATTTCCAGCTCCATCGGCGTGGGCGAGGGCGTTGCGGAGGGTGCCATGGCTCAAAAGTACTACGAAGCGCTTCGTACTGTCAACGAAAATCTTCGTACTTGTAGCAGGTCTACTTTCAACCAGCACTGAACCGCGCGCGGACCTAAACAGAGCCGCGACCATGAGGGGGCGAGCGCAAAGCTTCGGAAACTCGATGACGACGGAGCGAAACTCGCCGGGGAGTTTTCAGAGCAACCGCGCGCGTCAGCCCTGATGGACGCTGGCCAATCGGAACTACTGAGAATGACAGTAGCGCCGCACCCTATACGGCACAGAACCCCGGCCGTGAGGGAGGGGATACTGCGCCACACTACGATTCTGGATCGTTTTCGACGAAGCGGATTCCGCCTCCCTCAAACACGAATGACTCGCAGGATACACTGAAAGATTCATGTCAAAGCTACTTGCGGGTAAGACCGCTCTCGTTCTGGGCGTCGCGAATCGATGGAGCATCGCCTACTCCATTGCCGCCGCGTTCGTCCGCGAAGGCGCTCAGCTGATTCTAACGTTCCAGGGCGAACGGCAACGCCAAACAGTCGAAGAACTCGGCGCTGATTTGGGCGCGACCCGGATTCTCAATTGTGACGTTACTAAGCCGGAAGAACTCGATCACCTGGTCGGCGAACTCAAAACGATCAGCCCCTCGCTCGATGCGGTGGTGCACAGTATTGCCTTCGCGAACAAAGAGGATCTCAGCAATCCTTTTCTCCAAACGAGTCTCGACGGGTTTCTGCTGGCGCAGGAAGTAAGCGCCTATTCACTGGTATCCGTATCGCGCGCGTTGACGCCGCTGATGACGAATGGTGGGTCAATTACGACCCTCACCTATCTGGGCTCGACCCGCGTTCTGCCAAACTACAATGTCATGGGCGTCGCCAAAGCCTCTTTGGAAGCCTGTGTCCGCTACTTGGCGGGCGAACTGGGCGAAGAGAAGATTCGAGTGAACGCCATCTCCGCAGGGCCCATCAAAACAGCCTCCGCCCGTGCCGTCAAGGGTCTGTCGGATATGCTTCAGCACGTGGAAGCGCGATCGCCACTGCGCCGCAATACCGATCCCGCCGAGGTCGGCGACGCGGCAGTGTTTTTAGCCAGCGATCTGGGCCGCGGTGTCACCGCAAACGTTCTTTTTGTGGATTCCGGCTACCAAGCGATGGGCATGTGACCGTCTGCGCTGCAGATAAACGGTACGACAGCCTCGAACGTCCGTCTAATGAAGTGCAGGGCAAAACCGTTAAGTTCAATTTGGGTGTGGCTCGCCTGTGGCGGTGCTTGCGGCGCCCGATTGACAGCGGTATCCGGCTTCCCTATTCTGGTGGTTTCGAGTCACATTTTGCTCTCGTCGAGAGCACGGGCTCGCCTAATGGGGGCTTCGTCCCCACTCAAAACTAACTTATGATTCAAGTCGAAGGTCTTACCAAGCGATACGCGCGCAACGTCGCGGTCGACAACATTTCCTTTTCCGTTAATAAGGGCGACATCGTAGGGTTTCTCGGGCCAAACGGCGCGGGCAAAACCACCACCATGCGCGTCCTTACCTGCTTCCTGCCGCCTACCAGCGGTAGGGCATCGGTCGCCGGTTTCGACGTGTTCGAAAAGTCCATGGAGGTGAAGAAGCGCATCGGCTATTTGCCCGAGACGCCGCCGCTTTACCCCGAGATGGAAGTGGGCGACTACCTGCGATTCGTCGGGAAGCTGAAGGGCGTCGCCGGCAGCGACCTTGAAAAGCGTGTCGACGAGGTTGCCGAGCGCTGCTCCATCGCCCCCGAGAAGAACAAGCTGATCTCGAAGCTCTCCAAGGGCTACCGGCAACGCGTAGGTCTGGCACAGGCCATCATCCACAACCCTGACGTGTTGATTCTCGATGAGCCCACTTCCGGGCTCGATCCGCACCAAATCATCGAGACCCGCGCACTCATCAAGAGCCTCGCCGGCGAACACACCATCATCCTGAGCACGCACATCCTGTCTGAGGTGGAAGCGGTTTGCCAAAAGGTGATCATCATCAAGCAGGGGAAGCTGGTCGCGACCGACACGGTTGAGAATCTCACCCATCGAATGCACGGCACGGATGCAGCGTCGGTTGAGATCGACCCGGCTGGCCTCGCCGATCTGCCTGCCGTACAGCAGCGCCTCGAACAGATTTCCGGCGTGAGTAAGGTGATCTCCAAGGATGGCCATGACGGGCGGCTGCTATTTGAAGTCGAGAGTCTTCCCGACCAGAACGTCCGCGCCGATATCGCGCGCGTCGTAGTGCAGAACGGGTGGAATTTGTTTGAATTACGGTCCGTCGCTTTCAGCC
This sequence comes from Bryobacteraceae bacterium, assembly GCA_049579625.1. GTDB lineage: Bacteria > Acidobacteriota > Terriglobia > Bryobacterales > Bryobacteraceae > CAJCIT01. The sequence continues at coordinate 814 of JBAUOG010000521.1, read as the reverse complement.
TCGAAGAAGTATTCCTCGAATTGACCGGGAAGACCCCGGAAGGAGGCGCCCAGTGAGAACCATTTGGACTGTTTGCCGCCGTGAACTCTATAGCTATTTCGTCTCGCCGATTGCCTGGGTCTTGTTGGCCATCTTCGCGATACTCGGTGGTTTTTTCACCTACTTCATTGCCGGCTACTTCGTGAGAGCTTCCATGGAATCGCAAATGATGGGCGGCGGTAGCGGCCCCATGAGCGTGAATGAACAGGTGATCGCGCCGATCTTCTCAAACATGGCTGTGGTGGGGCTGTTTTTGGTTCCGCTCATCGCCATGCGCTTGTTCGCTGAAGAGAAGCGCCAGGGAACCATCGAGTTGCTTATGACTTCGCCGGCGACGGATGTGGAAATCGTTCTGGGCAAGTGGCTGGCCGCGGTGCTGATGTACGGAACGCTGTTGCTGATATTGCTCGCCGACTTCTCCTTCTTATTCATTTACGGGCATCCCGATTGGAAGCCAATGGCGACGGGTTTCCTCGGAATTCTTCTGCAAGGCGCTTGCCTTCTGTCGTTCGGAACATTCATTTCAACCACCACCAAGAATCAAATCGTGGCCGCCGCCGCCGGCTTTGCCTTTGCACTGTTGCTGTTTGTGCTGAGTTGGACCACCGCGTTTGGTAACTCAATGACCACCCAAGTCCTGAGCTATCTCTCAATCACCAGCCACTTCGACAGCTTCGCGCGCGGCGTAATTGACACCAAAGACCTGGTCTTCTATCTCTCTATGATCTTTTTCGGCTTGTTTTTGACGGCTCGTTCACTCGAGTCGATCCGGTGG
>JBAUOG010000520.1:0-5613 GCA_049579625.1 Bryobacteraceae bacterium | reverse complement strand
CATCTCCTGCACCCAATACCGCAAACTATCCATGATCAGCTTCAGCACCTGCGGATGGCGTACGTTCAGACTGTTGCCGGTGCCCGTGTAGTCCATGTAATAGCGGGGGTTGTCGGAAACCAGCCGGTAGTAAGTAGCGTTGTCGACACCACGAAAGCTCAATATTGGTCCCATATGGTTGCCTTCCGAGGTATGGTTGTAAACCACATCGAGGATCACTTCTATACCGGCCCGGTGAAGTGCTTTGACCATAGTCTTGAACTCGGCCACCTGCCCACCCGAATCGCCTGAACCCGAGAACCGCGAGTCCGGGCTGAAGAAATTGGTTGTGTTGTAGCCCCAGTGGTTGGTCAAGCCTTTCTCGACCAAGTGCTTGTCATCGAGAAAATCGTGGACCGGCATCAACTCCACCGCTGTGATGCCCAGCGCCCTCAAATATGCAACGCTGGCCTGCGACGCCAACCCGGCATAGGTGCCGCGCAGTTCTTCCGGGACATCGGGATGGCGCTTCGTGAAGCCTTTCACGTGAACCTCGTAGATGACAGACTCACTCAGTGGGGTCCGCGGGGGACGATCCTGCTCCCAGTCAAAGTATGGATTGACCACCACGCTTTTCGGCATCCCCGCTGCGCTGTCATTTTGGTCAATCGCCAGATCTTCATCCGGGTGCCCTAACTGGTACGGGAACACAGGGGCCGACCATTCCACCTTGCCTGCCGTCGCCCTGGCATACGGGTCCACGAGCAGCTTGGTGGGGTTGAAACGCAGTCCCTTTTCCGGCTCATAGGGACCGTGTACGCGATAGCCGTAGAGCTGTCCCGGTTGGATACCCGGCAGATAACAATGCCAGACGTAGTTGGTCCGTTCTTTGAACGCAATGCGCTCCCCGTTTCCGGATGCCACGTCTTGAAACAGGCACAGTTCGACCTTCTCCGCGGCTTCGGAGTAGATTGCAAAGTTGGTTCCTGCTCCGTCCCATGTGGCGCCTTGCGGATAAGGCCGGCCGGGCAGTATCGTTCGCTTCATAGGTCCACCCCCGATAGGTTAAGTACTCGACGCGCTGTCTGCCGGGCGTTAGTCTGCCGTCTTTACCCAGCAGCGGAGAACTTCCGCAACACTCCAGGCCTGCGCTACGCAACCACGAGGCGTAAATGGAGGTTCTGCATCGAAAATCTCGCTTATGGAACCGAGGCAAGCCTCGCCCAATTGACCAATCGCACCAGTTAGGAATGCGCGGGCATCTGCCTTTTTCCCGGGATGAAGCTTTAACCAGGCGTCGACAAAGGGCCCCAACAGCCACGTCCAGACCGTACCTTGATGGTAAGCAGCATCGCGCGAGCGGAGATCGCCGTCATACTTCGGCTTGAAGTCGGGATCGTCCGGCGACAGAGAGCGTAACCCCACCGGCGTCAGAAGCTTCTGCTCCACCACCTCGATGACCGGCTTCCATCTGGACTCGTCCAAGACCGGATAACGCAGAGAGATGGCCAGCAGCTGGTTAGGGCGGCAAGCGGCATCGTTTCCTTTCGGCCCGTCGATCACGTCGTAGAGATGCCCGCGCTCCTCACACCAGAAACGGGAATTGAAGCAGGCGCGAGCACGCTCCGCATGCTCGCCGATCGACCGGGCAGCTTCCAGTTGATGCTCGCCGGTGAGCCAGCCTTCTATCAGCCGCAACGCGTTGTACCAGAGCCCGTTGATTTCCACAGCTTTGCCGCGCCTCGGCGTGACAACCCAGCCATCCACCTTCGCATCCATCCAGGTTAGTTGGTAACCCTCTTGCCCCTGTGTCAACAGGCCATCGTTTTTGTCTACACCGATGCCAAAGCGGGTTCCTCTGAGGTGATGCTCAATGATGTCTATCAGCGACGGAAGCACGGCTTGCAGCAGCGAGCGGTCGCCTGTGGTTTCAACGTATCGGTCAATTGCGTGGAAGAACCACAGCGTCGCATCCGCGGTGTGATACAGACCGGCCTTCCCACCTTCTGGAAAAAGATTGGGAATGAGCCCGTCATTCACATAGTGGGAAAAGGTGCGCAGGATCCATGCTGCCTCTTCATATCGTCCCGTCGTAAGAGTCAGGCCTTCCAGGGAAATCATGGTGTCCCGGCCCCAGTCGGTGAACCAGTGGTAGCCCGCAATCACGGTTCTTACTTCGTCCCCGCCCGCCTTGGCCCGTACTCCGTCTTCGATTCGCCCGGCGGGAGCAATGATGAATTGATCCGCTGCCAGTACCAACTCGCCCAGCGGCCCGTCCATTTGCGACGTGGCGCGAAGGCTGGCGGGTAAATGATTCGTTGCCTCCGTAAGCAGGCGACGGCGACGATCTTTCTCCGTATGTATCGCCTCCTCGGGGCGGAGCGCACTCATGGTTTCCCAGCTCTCGGTGGAAGCCACCATCGTCGCGTCCGCGCCCTGCCGCAGGTCCATATGGAAGTGACCTGGCGTCCACAGATCGCCACGTGCCGCATAACCGCGGTTCTCTTCAATGCGGTACATGACGTGCTGAATCCGCTGCCGGTCGACGTTTAGTCCGGTACTCTGTCCGTACAGCAGAAATCGCAAGGGGGGCAGGTCGGAACCCGCGCAGACTTCGTAACGGTCCTGATAAACCGTCAGGGTATAAGCTCCATCGAGTGGCGAATCTACCGGATCATCTTGCGGTCTGACTTGCATCGATGGGCGGAGTACAAGTCGCACGCTGCCTTCACCCGACAGAATGCGGAAGTTCACATAGACGGTGTTCTGGCCATGCGGCAGAACCAGGCGTTTCTCAATCAGGTATTCGTCTGCCTGATACTGCCAAACAGGCAGCCCATCCTCCAGTTGGAACTCGCGCAGAAAATCGGCGCCGTGCAACTTCAAGGGCTCGCCTTCCCGCTCCTCGCCACCCAACTGAACAACTTTGCCGCCAGGCAGTTCCAGATACTCCACTAGATCGTTCAACATCATAGTTCGGCCCAGTGGGGCGGGCTGAGCTGCGATCAGATATCCGTGAAAGCCTCTCGATATGACACCTGAGACGGTGCCCGACGCATAACCTCCCAGGCCGTTGGTGACCAGCCACTCATGTGTCAGGAGTGGTTCGATGCCGCTGCTCCCCTGCGGCCAGGTCAGCCTGCGGATTAGTTCGCCCATGGCTTCGCGGACGTCATGGCAAAGGTCGCATGGCCAGGGATTCGCCACACGCCGCCACTCTCAAGCGTAGGAGTGAGCCCGCCGCCGTAGGCGGGGTTCTCACTTGACCAGATCAGCGTCCACTCGGCACCCTCGGGCGGGGCAAGCAGCGGCTCAGGCGAAGGATCCAAATCCCGGTCCCGGCCGAAGTTGATGAGCACGAGCCGGTCTCCGTGGTCGCCTCCAAAGAAACGCAGCAAGAAAGTGTCGGCGGCCAGAACCGCTCCATCCACAGCGCCCTTCTGCTGAGCATGGAAGACCGGGTCTTCACGCCGAAGCTTGATCAGATCCCGGTGCATTCGCCAGACCGGGTTGGCTGGTTTCCGCAAGGGATCGGCTAGCTTTGAGCGCTCAAATGTCAAGGCGTCTGCTGGGTCGGGCAAGTGAAGTAGTAATTCCGGCGTACACAGACTTGGGAACTGCCCGAGGAATTCGACCCGCCCGCGCCGCACCAGATCCGCGATCTCGCTCTTATGATCCGCGAAGAACAAGAAAGGACTGGATGCGGCGAACTCCTGTCCCTGAAACAGCAGCGGCGTGCCAGGCGCCAGAAGCAGCAGCGCCGTCATCGCCCGATACTTGCCCGGATCCGTTAACGCGTGGCAGCGCAGACCGAATGCCGAGTTAGCGATCTGATCGTGATTCTGCAACATGTTGATGGATGCCGCGGGAGGCAAGTCGAGACTCGCCGTGCCCCTGTGCTTCTTCTGCCATTTGTAGTATTGCCCCTGGTAGAGGAAGCCGTATTTCGCGGTCGAAATAAACTCCTGCGGATTTCCCCTGTAGTCACTGTAATAGGCCTCATTGTGTCCAGTAAGCGCCACCATGGCGCTGTGATGAAAGTCGTCATTCCAGAGAGCATCGAGGCCGTAACCGCCCTGTTCCTGCGACCGGATAAGCTTTGCATCCTGCGGCTCATTCTCCGCAATCACGATCACCTCGCGCGGTGCACTTCGCAATCGCGCTTCGCGGACGATGGCTCGAAGAATGTGGTCGTCTGATGCGTCGTGAATGTCTTGCGTTGCGTCCAGCCGGAATCCATCCAGATGGAACTCCTCGATCCAATAGCGGACGTTCGAAAGGAAAAACTCCCGCACGGAGGCGCATCCCTCCCCGTCGAAATTGATTGCCTCGCCCCAATCCGTGGTGTGCGAAGGCGAGAAGAAATTCGGATAGAACTGCGCCAGGTAGTTCCCATCGGGCCCAAAGTGGTTGTAGACGATATCGAGGATCACTCCCAATCCGAGCGCGTGAGCTTCATTCACGAAGCGCCGGAAATCGTCTGGCTGGCCGTAGAGCCGCGATGGCGCGAACAAATGCACGCCATCGTAGCCCCAACCGAATCGCCCGGGAAACTCCGCAACCGGCATCACTTCGAGCACTGTGATGCCCAGTTCGGCTAACTGCGATAAGTGCTCTACCGCACTGGCCCAAGTTCCTTCCTGGGTAAACGTGCCGAGGTGCATCTCATATATGATTTGCCCCTTCATGCGCAACCCTGGCCAGTGATTGTCTGACCAGCGGAACGAATGCGGATCGACGACCTGCGACCATCCGTGCGGCCCGTCCGGCTGGAAACGGGAGGCAGGATCCGGATACTTCTGCTCGCCATCCAGCCGATACCGATACAGAGTTCCCGCGTCTGCTTCCTCCGCCCAGCCCACGAAGTATCCCTTACCGTCGGGCTCCAGCGTTACCGGGCGTCCTTCGGAGCCAGCGAAAACAACTTGTACGGTTTTTCGCGTTGGCGCCCAAACCCGAAAATGAACGCCACGGGATGAGAGTTCAGCTCCAATCGCAAGTCGCCGTGCCAGTTCTACCTGAGCCATTTCTTAATGGTGCGACATAACGAACCAGATCAGTACGAGGACGCCTGGAACACCTAGTAACCAAGCTAGGATATATCTCATTTCGTTCTCCTTCGTAACAACGGAGCTGCAATTGGGTGCCCAGCTTGATGTTTGTTCACACGACATTCGAGAACGGGCTGTAAATGACTTCGATCTCTGTTGAAACAAAAGCGTTGCGGGGGCCGACCGTGGCCGTCTCGATATCGTCCGCCGCTGTATCTGAGCATCTAGCCCCATCGCTGCGAAAAACCTGCAGACGCGGCCTGTCGTTTTTGCTTATTTCCGGGACATGAATCACCTCCCTCGTTATGCGAATCCTTGTTTTCTACCTTTGGAGGACGACATGCCTTTTTCTGAGCGGCGGCCAGTGTGAACCTGTGGCAGCCAGAAGGAAGGAATGCGATGTTGGCATTGCTGATAATCCTGTTTGTTTTGGCTTTTGCTGCCGCACCCGCTTGGCCTTACAGCCGCGGATGGGGCTACTATCCCAGCGGCGGTCTTGGATTGGTGCTGGTGGTCTTGTTGGTTCTGCTGCTTGCCGGTTACGTCCGCATTTAGCGGAGTTTTTCAAAGAGAGGAACTACAT
>JBAUOG010000519.1:0-4545 GCA_049579625.1 Bryobacteraceae bacterium | reverse complement strand
GGATCCTGTGGGCTATAAGTTTCTGCCAGGCGACAATTCTGTCCCGTTTGCGTCTCCGAACGCTTGGTGGCGCAAGCGTGCCGGGTTCGTCAACTACCACGTCTGGGTAACTCCATATTCGGAAGACGAAAACTACGCGGCCGGCGATTACCCCAACCAGTCCCAGGGAGGCGACGGACTAACGAAATGGGTCAGTGCCAATCGTCAAATTGTGAATAAAGACGTAGTGTTCTGGTACACCTTCGGCCACACTCACCTCCCGCGCCCGGAGGATTATCCTGTGATGCCCACCGCCTATATCGGGTTCCTATTAAAGCCCAACGGCTTCTTCGATAAGAATCCGGCGAATGATGTTCCTCCAAGTCAGCCGGTGAAAGCCGCGGGGAATGAAAAGCCGTGCAACCACTGCTAGGTTACTCGTTCGAAATGGGAGCGCCGGATCAATGAAGATTACCGACGTAACTTGCACCGTGCTGGTCGTCCCTGATTGTCAAGCCGATGCCTGCGACTCGGCGCAGGACACCATAGTCGTGACCGTTCATACTGACGACGGCCTTGTAGGCCTTGGCGAAGTGGATGCCAATCCCTGGATCATAAAAGCAACAATTGAAGCGCCCGGCACCCACATCATGAGTCTCGGCTTGAAGGAGTTGCTGATGGGGCAAGATCCCTGCCAGCCTGCGGCAATCTGGGATCGCCTCTATACGTTTACGGCGATGTCGGGGCGGAGGGGCGCGGGCATCTGCGCGATCGGAGCCTTGGATATAGCCATTTGGGATCTCTATGGCAAGGCTACAAGCCGGCCTGTCTGGCAACTCTTAGGGGGGGAGCGCCAAGGCTTTATCACGCCGTATGCCAGCCTATTGCCGTCGGGCCGCACGCTTCAGGCATACCAAACGAGTCTGGTCGCAAAAGCGAAATGGGCAAAAGACTACGGATTTCGCGCGGCAAAGATGGAGGTCATCGTGAAGGGGCCGTACGCACATAACTTGCTTTTTGAGGATGATGAGGCAGTCGTCGATATTGTTGCTGCTTGTCGCGAAGCGGTTGGTCCTGGCATGGTGATGATGGTTGACGTCGCTTACGCCTGGTCCGATTGGAAAGCTGCCCTCCGTGTTTTAAGACAGTTGGAACGCTACGATGTGTTCTTTGTCGAGACCCCCTTACGTTCGGACGATCTCGACGGCTATGCTCGATTGTCCGATGCAACATCCATCCGCATCGCTGCCGGCGAATGGTTGAATAGCCGCTTTGAATTCGCCGAACTCATGGACCATGGTCGCATTGATGTCGCTCAACCTGACGTGGGCCGCGTCGGCGGACTCACTGAGGCAATGCGGGTGGTTGAAATGGCTCTTGATCGCGGCAAGATTATTGTGCCGCATTGCTGGAAAACCGGCATCGGCGTTGCAGCATCGGCTCATTTGGCCGCGACATCTCCGAACTGCCGATTCATCGAATTCCTTCCCCCGTCCGTCGCAGAGTCGGCACTTCGTCGAGAGCTGGTCGCGGAAGAGTTACATATTGAAGACGGTAGGCTCGCACTACCTTCGCGACCAGGACTAGGCATTGAACTCAACCAGGTGGCCATGGATTCATTTGCGCGAAACGCAGACGCATATGCCGCGGCAAGGCAAGCCGTGACGGCGCCAATCCAAGTAAACGCGTTCACCTAAATAGTCCTCGTGATTGCTCGTACCTCCACATCGCCTTTGCTGTGATGGACAAGAACCCGTAGGACCGTATCGGAAGCACAGGCGGGGGACCAACAATTCACTCGAGTGCCAGCGGCGCCGGCTACACTTCTTCTGCGAGCTAGCGCCGGAGGTCCCCAGTTGTTCGATCACTAGCGAAATCGTTTCCTGGTGTACTTTTCTACTGCTTCAAAATCGATAGAAACGCCGAGACCAGGACCGTCGGGAATGGACAAAAAACCCTCAGCATCCAATTTCCATCTTTTCTCAACGATGTCATCGATGAACGGCGAACCCGTCAGATATTCGACCAGGTCTGTGTCCTTGATGGCGGATGCTAACTGCAAGTCCGCCGCCAATCCTAGAGCTGTATTCCATCCATGTGGAATAAAGCGAACTCCGCTTTCCGCTGCCATCCAGGCAATCTTGCGCTCTTCAGAGATACCACCGACCTTGGTGACATCTGGTTGGACGATATCGAATGCGCCGCCTTGTAACCAGGGTGCGAAAGACTGCCGTCGGGTCAAGACCTCCCCACCAGCGATGGGAACTCTTGAATTCCGTCGAAGCAGCACATAATCCGCTAAGTTGTCCGGTGCGAGCGGCTCTTCGAACCAGTAGACTCCAAATTCGTTCAGCATGTCTGCCGTCCGCACTGCCCATTTGTATCCCTGGTTCCAGAAGGCGTCGCTTCCGCCAGCATCCACCATCAGCATCGAATCCGGCCCAACTGCTTCGCGCGCGGACCGAACGATCGTTTCGTCGGTCTTGTTTCCCCGTCGGCCGAACGGTCCCCATCCGATTTTGAAAGCTTTGAAACCCTGCGCCCGGACGGCGCTCAGATTTTCCGATAAAGGTCCTGGCGCCTGCATCAAAAGAGAGGCATAAGGGCGAACGCGTTCCCGATACCTTCCACCGAGTATTCTCCCGACGGGTTGGCCAGTCACCTTCCCAAGAATGTCCCAAAGTGCAATATCGATGCCACTAATCGTGTGTGTGAGCGTGCCTCCTCGCCCAAACCAAAATGTGTTGGCGTGCAGTTTCTCGCTGACTCGCTCGGGTTCGAGCGCATTCTCTCCCAAGTAAAGAGGTTCCAACACACCGAGGGCTGCATGGACCAGAGCGTCGTTGGTAAAAACGGACCCCCAGCCTGTGACACCCTCATCGGTAAAGACCGCGATGAGAGTGTGAACACAGTCACTCGGCTTAATTTCATTGGCCCAACCGCCTTCAGGCGTCACGCCACGCAAGCCTGCCGCTTCAATTCGGACAATTTTCATGCAAAGATAGCAGCTTTCACAGTGATGTTCGTGCGGAGGCTAAGGCGCAAGGGTCAGCACTCCTTTCAGGGTCCGAGGAAGCTCCAACCATGATCTCAACATCGCCAGGTATGACTAGCCAACGCAGGTCGCGTCCTCGTGTGCAAACAGCCACAATCGCTCAGTTTCGATACCGCCCGATCGCCAAAGCTCGACAACGGACTGGCAGCACTCCGCATACCGCCGGTGCCATGTGCACACGCCCGTCGGGCCGTGGGTCAAGATCAAGTGGTAGCCGGCTCGAGCCAGCAGCGGGGCGTTGGTCTCCTGGACTTGCCCGATCGGCAGTGGCGCCTGGTCCGCTCCGACATGGAGATCAGCCATTTCACCCTCTGCCCCAAATCGCTGCAAACCCGATGAAACTTTGGCGCGCGCTCCGGATCAACTGCTCTGGATAGGGTCACGACGCGCCAACGAAACTCCGGATGGGTCAGTATGCACCCGCCGCACCAGAGCGTCTCGTCGTCCGGATGGGTGACGACAACAGCCGCCCCGCGGCGAGAGTCTAAAGTTACTTTATCGAGCGGGATTGGTTGTGGTCCGCAAAAATCCGGAACGTATTGAAAAAGCGAGCGTGAAGCTGTGAGAAAATTCCCGAGTGCTAAGCATAACGAAGCAACTGCGCAAGCTGGCGAAGGCGTTGAAGATCGTAGCTGCAGACGGATCTGCTTTCAGTTTGAGGCTGTTTCGTAGTCGTGCGGCGCTTGCCGCCGAGAATGTGTTTCTTCGTAGGCAACTGGCTCTGTTCCAAGAGCACGAGCAGAAAGCCCAGCGGACCACAGCGGCTGATCGCTTCACTTTGAGCACGTCGGCGCGCTTCTTTGACTGGCGCGAGGCTTTGGTCATCGTCAAGCCGGCCACCTTGATCGGCTGGCATCGGCACGCTTTTCGGCGGTTTTGGCGATGGAAGTCGCGACCGGTAGGCAGGCCTCCGTTATCGGGCAGCTTGAGAGAGGTGATTCGCCAGATGGCCGCCGAGAATCCCAGCTGGGGCGAAGAGCGGATCGCCGACGAATTGCTGCTCAAACTGGGTCTACGCGTTTCACCGCGCACAGTGGCTAAATATGTGAAACGACAGCGGGGGCCACGAGGATCCAAGGATCAGCGCTGGTCCACTTTCATGCGGAACCAGGCGCAAGCGATCGTAGCCTGCGATTTCTTTGTGTCAGTCACCGCGAATTGGCAAGTCCTTTATGTTTTCGTGGTGATGGAAATCGGATCGCGGCGTCTCCTCCACTTTAATGTCACCGATCATCCCACGGCAGAGTGGACCGTCCAGCAGTTGCGCGAGACCTTGCCCGGTGATCACCCGTATCGCTTCTTGATTCATGATCGGCACAGCAGCTTTTCGGCTGAACTCGACAAACAAGTGGAAACCTTCGGCGTCAAAGTCATCCGAACTCCGGTGCGGACGCCGACGGCAATGCTTATTGCGAACGCTTGATCGGAAGTATAAGACGGGATTGCTTAGATTACGTGATCCCTATCAACGAATGGCACTTGCGACGAATCCTTCGAGAGTGGATGACGCA
>JBAUOG010000518.1:0-7438 GCA_049579625.1 Bryobacteraceae bacterium | reverse complement strand
ACTCACTCGCATACAGTAGGCCGCCGTTCGTAGATTATCTACGAACGGCGGCCTCGTATTGTTCCAAAGATTTGCAGTCGGGTTAGCCGAGATGCTTAGCGGTGTCCGCCACCGCCGCCGGCATGGCCACCGCCCCCGACGTGCCCACCGCCGCCGACAGAGCCGCCACCATGATAAGGGGCGGACATGGTGCCGCGGTAGGCACCGGTAGTACCGCCAGCGTAGTGGCCGACATAGGCGCCACCGTTGTAATGGCCCGCGCCACCGTAGTAGTGGCCCCCATAGTAGCCGCCGTGGCCATAGTAGTAACCGTGACCGTAGTAGCCGCCGCCGTAGTAGAATCCGATGCTCGGCCAATAAGAGTAGTACGGATATCCGTATCCCCAGCCGTACCCATAGCCGTAGTAAGGCGCGTAGTAGGGGGCAGCCGCCGGGTAGCCATAGTTGTATGCAGGAGCAGATGCGTAGCCTTGAGGTTGGGGCGGTCCCTGAGGTCCCTGGCCCTCATAGGGCGCGCCATACTCATTTGGATCAATCCAACGGAAGGCCTGAGGAGCCTGTTCGGTAGAGATCGCGAGCGGAGCTGCCAGAGCGAAGGTCATTTCCTGCTCGGGGAGAACGACGGTTGGTGCACCGCGCGTCGCCAGAACACCGATGACGCCAGCGGTTAAGCCCGCGCCGGCGCCGATGGCGGCACCGACTCCCCAGCCCACGGCAGCGCCAATAGCTGCGCCAGTGGCGGTCGTCCCTGCTATAGTGGCGGCGTCACGCCCGCCCCTTCCCGGACCGGTGCCCGTGACGAGCCCAGATTGGATGGACACCTGCTCGCCGTCAACCAGCGTAAGGCTGGTCAACTGAAGGCCGAGACGAGAAGTTCCCTGTCCGTGGCCTGCTTTCAAGGCTTCCGAAACTCGACCCGCGACCACCTGGCCGGGACCAGCTATAACAACGCCATCCACCACGATCGGTCTGGATAACGTGGCGGTAAAGGCGTCGCCTGTCTGGTTATGATCCGATGAGAGCGACTGGTTTATGCGCACTGTGATGTATGTTCCGGGCTTCACCGTCAAATGCGCGGGCACCGGAGGCGGAGGGTTGTAGTTTTGCGGATAATTGCCTGCTTGCGCGTTGCCCTGCTGGCCGTAAGCAGGCTGATTCGGGTACGGCTGACTGGGGTAGTTTGGGTTCGGATAGGGCTGGTTCGGACCCTGATTGGCTGGCGGATACTGTTGCTGGTTCTGGCCGTTAGGATCTACGCTGTAGCCGGGATTGGAGACGGATGCCGATTGATTCGCAGAGTCACCAACACGACGCCATCCGCCGGTGGTGGGCAACGGCTGGGTCTGCACCTGAGGCGCAGACGTGGTTGGCTGGGAATCCAGCGGATCCTGGGCCCAAACGAGAACTGACGGGACCAGGAAAGAAGCAATAAGAATTGTGGTGGAGCGGCTCAAAGCCGCTCTCGAAAGATGTTTAGGGTCTGCACAGCGCATATGAATGCCTTTCACGTAGCTCGGCACACTTGTTAGAGCATTTGCCTCGCCAAAAAGATGTAAGAGCTAAGTTTATATAAACAAGTAAGTTTCGAACACGGATGTCCGGCCGGGGAGCGGCGGCGCTGGTGCTTTTGAGCCACCATGGACGGCTTGAACCACTGAAAGCAAAGCTCGAGATAACCTTGGCGGGCTACCCGCCCGGCGCAGGATTCCATCCCATAAGCGCTAGCTTAGGGCAGGCGTCCTCTCTGGCCGTCAATGCGTCATACGCTGGAAGAATACAAGGCTGGCTGGGAGTTCAAGACTGCCTAGAACGGACAGACGATAACGGGACTTTTCAAGACCAATCCTTGCAAAGCCCTGTAGCGACTAGGGTTAGAGTCAAAGGCGGCCCCAGATGGTTTTGAGGACTCTCAGGGAAAATGCGCCGCCGCCGCGATTTCGCCAGGTGCCAGAGGTTTTGATCCCGGTTCCAGCTGAAAAGTCGGCATCGTACGAATGCCCACTCCGACCGGATGACGCGCAATCGGACAATGCTAGCGCCGTGTCCGAGTGTCGGACCGTTCGGACACGCCTCACGAATCCTTCGCCCATGCACAATCGCGGATTTTAGTGCCCCCACTCGCATCGCCGCTCATCGCGCCAGTCACACCCATCAACCCGCCTGAGCGAGTGTTTGATAACGAATTCGCCGACAGAATTACCGAGCACCTGCCCGGCATTGCAATCTGTTCGAAAATGAATCCCGCCGAACACGCGAGCGTTTACTATCTCTTCGAGGGCTGCGGAAAAGCTGGGGAAACTGCGCATCTGTCCGGGCAACGCGTCATTTGTGACAGTAATTGCCGTGTTCTCGCCAAAGTAGTGTGAAAGCACTCGGGCCGCTGCGCTGCTGGCGCAGGAATGAGCCGATGGGTAGCCCGGGAACGGCGGAGTGACCAGAAGCGGCGTCCACGTTGGATCAGCTAGCGTATCGGGATTTCCATCTGTGTCCGCCAACTGAATGGCTGTGATCGGCCGCCAGGATACATACGTGTATTTCGCATCCCAGCAGCCGATCATGGAATCGGACATAGCCAGATTCACCTGAGCAAGCAGGTGTGCAGTTTGCAACAGGCTGAAATGATGCTTTTCTGCAAGGGTCGTGGCAACGGGATCCCAGAAGTCGGGCGGATTGCCAGGATTCCAGAAAAGAGCAGCGTCGGTTTCATCAGGTGTGCGGCTAGTGCTGGCGTTGCTTCCCATGACTTTGATCTCATTGAAATCCGCCGTGTATTGGGCGCTATCTAAAGCCGGAGGTCCCGAAGGCCGAAACTGCGAAGGCGACTGAATAACCCATGGAGTCACGTGCGCGAGTTGCGGGGCGAGGCCTGATAGGAACGCTGGCGGCGTTGGGCGCCACTCTCCGGGAGCGGTTCCGCCGGTGAATGGTGGCACGGTCTGGGCGAACCCATCGTTGCTGCGCCAAGCCCAGATCGCATCGGCAACGGTCTGGCCCCACTCGATTCCTTGTTGAATCAAATCGGAACGCTCAGCGCCCCAACCGCGCGAGATGCCCATCAGCGATGCCGACCGCTGTTGATCCAGCATGTCCGATTGAGTCGGATACAGGCGAATCAAAATAGCATAGGCCGCTTGCACCGCGGCGGCACGCTTCGATGCGTTCCGAGGACCTGTGGGCGAGACATGGATGGGACTGTACCGCGGATCAATGCCGTTCACGGCATCGAAAACTGCGGCCTGCACAATCGCAGTGCTCCGCGTCGAAACGGGCGCCGGTGTTGCCGGCGGCGTGAGCGTCGCTTCGAGCATGATGTGATTCCAGTCCGCCACTTCATCGGCTAATCCAATCCCACCGCTAATGAGCAGGAGAACGGATAAGCCGATCGTATTTATGCACTTTTCGAGTTGTAACATGTGTGATAGTCCTTTCTTGTGTTTGTCTTGCTGATGTAGGTTGTTAGGTGTTGCGTGATTACGCGCGGCGTTCAGTTTCGGTGTGTTTCGAGGAAAGCCCGCGCGTTTTGAAGTTCAAGTCTTTGCGTATCGGCGTGTCCGCATAACTGAAGTAACTGCGAATACAGTTGTTCTGCCTTCTTTGGATCGCGACAAATCTCAGCTGCACGCCCGGCTCCATAAGTCGCGTTGAATCGATTTGGGAAACTGCGCAGCACTGCTTCGAATTCGGGAAGCGCACGGGCCGGCTGATCCAGTTCCATTAGTAATTCGCCCAGAAGCTCACGCGCCGGTAACACCGGACCCGGAGTTACGGGATGTTTTTCGATTGTGTCTTCGAGTTGGGCCGCAGCTCGCATCGAGCGCAATGCTGATTCCTGATTTCCTTCCGCATGCTTCAGCCATGCCACCGCAGCAAGCCGTTGAACTTCTACTTGCGCAGCCCAGTCGTAACCCTCTTGATGCTGTCGAACCGTCTGCTCAATTTTCGCCAGCTCTGCGATTTCGGCCCGAGCTTGAGCTATGTTTCCAGCGTGTGCGGAGCCGAGCGCACGCGCGAAATGGATGATGGCCTCCGCATAACGAAACTGCACCCAGGGGAACCATGCTGGCTGTAGCTGAAGGGCAGCGGCTGCGGACCAGCGCCGCCGCTCGAGCGCATAGCGCGCGGGAATCGCAGCGAAGGCATAAGCAGCCTGGAAGACCTGTTGATCGACCGTTGACACGGATGCCGCATCGTCAACGATGCGCTTCGCTTTCTCGTCTTGACAGGTCTGAAGGTAGGCGTAGACGAGATAGTCCATCGCATGGAGTTGATCCAGCGAGCTTGCGGTCGGAAGAGTCTTCATCATTTGGCTCTTCGCAGCGGCAGCGGAGGCGAGATTCGATTGAATCGACTCGTCCCACAGACCCAATCGCGTGAAGATATGCGACGGCATGTGGAGCGCGTGCGGCGACGCCGGAGCGATTTTCGCGTAGGCCCGCGCGGCTGGCAGGGCCAGAATCGCAAGCTGCGGCGAATCATAGCTGTGGATCAGGTAATGAGTGATGCCCGGATGGTCCGGCTGCTCCGGCAGCATACGGTTCAAGATCGCCGCCGCTCGTTTTTGATTGGTATAGGTTTTATCGGCCGGAGGCGCAGTTGCGATCAAGGCGAGTGCATAAAAAATAGCGGCTTCGTGGTCTTGCGGATAACGTACCGAAAGCCGCTGCATAGCGTTACGCCAGGCGAGCGAGCGCTGCCGATCGGGCACAGTATCCCTATTCTGGTAAAACTCTCCCATTGCGGCGATGTAATCGCGCTCACGTTGTGTTTCCGCTCCAATCGAGGCGGCTTTCTCGATTGCACCGATCCCTTTTCGCAGATCGGACGGAGTGGGCGGAGCCCATAACGGGTGATAGAAGCTCATAGCGATGCCCCAATAAGCCATCGCGCAACCCGGATCGAGGCGGATTACCCCGGAAAATGCCTTTTCCGCTTCGTCGTACCAGAACGAGTGGATAAGGGCGACACCGTGTTCGAAGGCCTTTTGTGCCTCGGGAGGACAGGACACGGGAAAATGTATGTGTCCAACATCGTGCTGGTGGTCCTCGGAATTGGCAGCGCCCGCCACGGGTACGACGATTAGGCCGCATAGAAACCAACCGGAAATCCGGAAAAGATACTTGGGCATGTTGTGCGCGAGAACAGCTTCGCGGATTTGGGCAAATATGGCAATGCCACGCAGGCGAAACGTAGGTGACATCGCATCTCATTGACTGATGTGGAGTTCCGGCGAGTGGTGAAAGATCAGTAGCGGGTGTAGAATCGTACCTCAAGTGAATGTCGAGCTCGGCAGCCAAGCCTGAATCGAGTGCCTCCCGCCGGATCTTCCGCTTTGGACCATTCGAGTTCCATGGCCAGGGGTGCGAGCTGCGGAAGCACGGCCTTCGGATCAAGGTCACCGGCCAGCCGATCAGCGTACTTGCCATGCTCCTGGAACGCCCGGGCGAGGTAGTCACCCGAGAAGACCTCCAAAAGCAACTCTGGCCGGAGGGCACCTACGTAGACTTCGAGCACAGCCTCAACGCCGCCGTCAAGCGACTCCGGCAGGCACTAGGTGACTCCGCCGACTCGCCGCGCTTTATCGAGACGGTCGCCCGTAATGGATACCGCTTCATCGCTCCACTCGGTGAGCGCATCGATGATTTAGCGGAACCTGCGGGCCAGCAGCACGCTGACGAGCCCGAGTCTGCTGCCCAGGCCAAAGACGCGGCAAAATGGCTAGGATTCCTTGCGTTCCCACACGTAATGGCCGGCGTTTTGCTCCTCCTAATAATAATTGTCGGTTTAATGATCGGGTTGCACGAAAGCCGGCCGACTCACACGGGTTCCGGTGGTCCAATCCGGTCTTTAGCCGTTCTCCCTTTGGCCAATCTTTCCGGAGATCCCGACGAGGAGTATTTCGTGGAGGGGATGGCCGACTCCCTTCGACAGCACCTCGAGGTCATTAGCGCTCTGCGAGTCATTTCTCGGACCTCATCCATGTACTACCGGGGAAGCGGTAAGCCGCTTCCGGAGATTGCGCGTCAGTTGAATGCCGACGCAGTTGTCGAGGGCTCGGTCTTGCGCTCCGGAAAGCGGGTGCGCATCAACGTCGAACTAATTCAGACCGCTACCGACACACACATGTGGAGCGGCAGTTATGACCGCGATCTGAAGGATATCTTTGCGCTGCAGGCTGAAGTGGCCCAGAGAATAGCTGATGAAATCCGGGCAACTTTGACCCCTCCTGAGCGCGCGCGGCTGGCCCGTCGGCGCACTCCAGACCCGGATGCCTACGTCGCCTATTCCAAGGGAAGGTTTTTCTGGAACAAGAGGACCGAAGTGGACCTGAAGAGAGCCATTGGTTATTTTCAACAGGCGATCGAGAAAGACCCGAACTACGCGCTGGCCTATGACGGCCTTGCGGATTGCTGGTTGCCGCTGGGATGGTACGCGTACATGGCCCCCTCAGAGACTTTTCCGTATGCAAAGGTCGCCGTGAGGAAGGCGCTGGCCCTGGATGACTCGCTCGCAGAGGCACATACGTCGCTGGCGTTCGTAACGCTCTACTACGATCGCGATTGGGCCAAGGCTGAGCGGGAATTCCGGCGCGCTATTGAGTTGAATCCAAACTACGCGAACGGGCACCACTGGTATGCCGAATTTCTGTCGTTGGAAGGCCGCCATCAGGAAGCTATAGCAGAATCGGAACGCGCCCGGGAACTTGATCCTTTATCGAATATCATCAACACCTGGGTAGGCTCACGGTACTTTTTTGCACGACAGTACGACAAGGCCATCGAGCAGTACAGAAATACCCTGGAAATGAACCCAGGCTTCGTTCCGGTGCATCTGGTGCTCGGACAGGCGCTCGAGCAGAAGCACATGTACCGGGAGGCCATCGCGGAACTCGAAAAAGCCGTGCTTTTATCCGACGGCAGCCCTATTTATATGGCGTCATTGGTGCACGCCTACGGAGCTGCCGGGAGGCGAGGACAAGCGAGGAAGCTATTTGACAAACTTTGGAACTTGTCCGGACACAGATTTGTGTCGTCTTATGACCTCGCACTCGCATCACTGGGGATCGTCGAAGCGGATAGGACATTCGCTTTGCTCGCCCGAGCCGTCGAGGAGCGCTCGCCGCGGGTTGCCTTCCTAGGGGTAGACCCTCGCTTTGATGCCCTCCGTAGTGATGCTCGATTCAAGGAGCTTATGATTCGGATCGGTCGGCCCATCGTAGATGTCCAAACCCGGCAGTAACCGATCGCATCGATGGCGGGTCGGCTAAGACTTTTATGAATCCGGGATGAATCTTTCGCGATTGCGCCCGGATCAGGCTCAAACCGGAAACGGACTCACCAGATCGTGAGTAACGGCGCAGCGTAGAGCAACCGGATTCTGTCGATAAATCCCCTTCGAACCAGCAAGGGCCCAGCGGGGACCGCGTTGGGCCTGGTTCCGG
>JBAUOG010000517.1:0-4903 GCA_049579625.1 Bryobacteraceae bacterium | reverse complement strand
CGTCGCGACGTCCACTACCCTGTGACTCTTTCACCCGCTGCGAGTCACAGTCTGTTCAATCCGGCATTTCGCCGGAGGTGCCGCTTGCTACCGCATTGACGCCTGGTGCCGCGTTTCCCTGGCACTTCGCACCCAGTTTGTCGCAGTTCTCAAAAGTCAGTCACAGATCGAGAAAATAAACTTTTCTCCCTAATAAATCAATTACCTGGCGGGAATTCCCATAACCCGCCCGATCCGTTTTTCGCACTTCGCGTGTTACTCTCAATCAGTTTTCGAGTCATAGGCCGGCCTTAACAGCCGGCTTTTTCTATTGGCGTTGGGCTGTTGTGCCCGGCGCCAGAAACTCGCCCGCGCTTCACCGCCGTGTGAAGTGCGGGCGGGCATTTTCACCACATCTTCAGGAGAAAAACGATGTCCTCTGCCGCTCAGGTTGCCGCCAACCAAGCTAACGCCCAGCTATCCTCGGGTCCCAAGACCCCGGAAGGTAAGGCTAAGTCGTCCCGCAATGCTCTAAAAACCGGCCTCACCGGTCGCACCATGATCCTGCCCAAGGGTGACGCCGAACTCTACGAACACCACGTGCTGGCTTACGCCGAGCGCTTTAATCCCGAGAGCGATCGCGAAACCGAGCTGGTTCAGTCCATCGCCGACTGCCGCTGGCGCCTCGGCAGCATACCGGGGCTCGAAGCCGCGCTGTACGCGCGGGGCTTCGCCGAGTTCAAGGAGATGTTTGAAGACGAACCGGAAGACCAGCGCTCTCTGCTCATCGTGGGTGAAATCATGACCAGCTACCGGAGAGACTTTGCGAACTTGATGATTCAGGAGCAGCGCTTGGCCCGCCGCGCCAACCAGGAGGAAGAAGAGCTCAAAGCCATGCAGCGCAAGCGCCTGGCCGAGTTTGAAACGGAATTGGCTCTCGCGACGCAGTTCTACCTGGCCGCGAAAAAGGAGAACAAGCCCGTGGACCTGTCCGGATTTGGCTTCGAATTTTCAATTGAGGAACTGGACCGTCACGCCGAGGCTCAGATTCACCACCAAACCATCGCCAACATGAAGCGCGCCTCCTGACCGGGTTCACCCAGCCACGTGGCGCGGGCCGCCAGGCCTGCCGAGCCGAGATTCGTCTCGGCTTTTATCACCTAATATCGACGAAAACTTCTCACAATTCGCGAAGCTGAAGCCACGCCGGCCGCGCTTCAAGCCGCACCATCCAAAGGTCGTACTAGAAGTGCGTCGTTAATTAGTTGTCGGCGCTGAACACGCGCTCAGTCAGATGACCAAAGAATCCGCGTTGTTCTGAAAACAGTTTCAAGTGCGGAAGCGGGAAGACGTTTGCTGAGGGACCGTCAGTACCTTTTACCGTCGCTTACCATTAGCGCCTGGCAAGTTTGGAGCAACTCCGCAGCCGCAGGCCGGAACTCCGCAAGCAAGACCAGGCGATTCAGGCCGAACTGGTATACGGTTTGTGAACAATGTGTCCGGTAGGCGAACAGCGAGCCTCGGCCACGGTGTAGCAAGGCTTACGCTACCATTTGGCGCTCGCGGTGCTTATTGAGTATATGGAGGTTTCATTCTTCATGACATTTTGCAGTTTGAGAGGGTTCGCCGGCGCACTGCTGCTGGCTTCATTCGCCGTGCTTGCCTCGGCGCAGGGTCCGGGGCCGCAGGGAGCGCAACCGGGTGGACAACCGCCGCCGGGACCACAGGCGCTGCGTGATCGTGGGCCACGCCCAGGCGACGGCCCGTGGGGCGGAATGGCTGGCGGTACATACACCACCGTCACTGGAGCCATATCCCAGTTCAACTACGACCAGGAAGCGGAAGTGGAAGGCTTTCTTCTCAGCACGGGAGGCCTTGTCGAGTTGCCGCATGGCGTAGCGCAAAAGATCACTCCATCGCTGCATGTCGGCGACAGCGTGACTGTGGGCGGTATGGGAAGAACCTCGCCCACCGGCTTCCAGACCATCACGGCCCAGAGTATTAAGGACTCCACCTCGGGAAAGACCCTCGAGATTCCAACGCCCGGTGCACCAGCACCCCTGGCAGGATCGGGAAAGATCCAGCAACTGAATTATGGCCGGGGCGGCGAAATCAATGGATTCCTGTTGGATAGTGGCGTACTCGCCATCGTGCCGCCATTTGGGGCTTCCAACCCTTCTTCGATCAAGGTCGGTGCAACCGTTTCTTACTCCGGCTACGCGCGACGCACGATGAATGAGAAAACAGTAGTCGCCGTCCAGAGTCTAACCATCAATGGGCAGCAGATCACCTTGGCGCCGGCAGATCGGCCTGGACCTGGGCCTGACGGAGTCCGCGGACGTCGTCGCGCAGGTGGACCTCCGGCGGCACCGGCCGCGGGTCCCGCAGCCCCCGGCGCACCCGCTGGTCGCTTGGATGAACCGCCGCCGCCCCCACCGCCCGGTGATCAGCCCGAGAGCGAGTGATTTTGAACGAGAAACTAACGCGCCGATGTTGCGACAGCAAACCGAAGCCGCGACCGTGACTCTCCGCCCAGGAGCAACGGAGCGGACGCTGAGACGTTATGACTGCTGAAACAAGTACTGATGGTCACAGAGAAAGCACTCTGATGGTTATGACGCGACCTTCGGTTAAGGCAACATTTGGGCATCCGTTCCTTCGCAGTCGCGGCTCCGTTGTCCGCTTGCTTACGAGTCTGTGTGAAAACTCCAGCACAGAACCACGAGCGTCAGCGAGCGGACCCACGACAAAGCCGACCGGGACAGGCGCCTCTGTCCCAAGGCGATCACGAATTCCACTGTGGTCAACTCAAGCCCAATCGCCGCGTGGACAGAGCGAGCCTGTCCCAGGATCCGGTACAGTCGACTCGTTACTCTGTCCCAAAGTTTTCACACAGACTCTTACGCGCGCGGTGCTGTGCTGGGTAACGCTTGCGATTCTCGCGGCAGCACTGTGGGCGCAGATGCCGCCACCTCCACCCATGGCCCGTCCGCCGATGCGAGACGAACGAACCCTGGCCGATCGATTGGCCGATGCTCGCCAAGCGCGGGACCGTATACGGGCCGTCGATACCACCGCCCAGCGCGCATTGCAATACTCAAAGGTGTATCTCGATCGCGCCGAGAAGTCGCTGAAGTCGGGCCAGCCCTTTGTGTGCGACCGGCTCCTGAGCACGGCCGATTCTTTGCGCCACATTGCACTCTTGCGCGCCCGCCTGCATGAGCCGGATCGTCCTCAAGAACGCGATCGCACGCCGGGGCCGGGTGCGGCTCACGACGGGGGCCCTCCTCCCGGGCCCGATCGCGTTCACGAAGGTCCCCCCTCTTCCGCAGACGCGTTGGAACGAGCCTATTTCCGGGTGCAACAGGCGGACTTTTTCTATGAACAATCGCATGACCCGGAAGCCAAATCGTTCCCGAAGTGGGCGAAGGACTTCTATCAACTGGCCGCGCGCGACATCGAACGCCAGGACATGGTGGCGGCTGAAGTGAACGCCCGATGTGCCGAGGAAGTGGTGCGTGCACTCGAAAACCTCGCTCAGGCTGCTGCGCCTATGCCACCACCGCCCGACGCCCGTCCACATCAACCCGGCATGCCGGATGCCCCGGGATCGAAACCGGAACCTCCGCCCGGTCCGAACGCGTCCACAAACACAGAGATCGAGGGGATATCAGGATGAATCGATTGGTGAGAAACCGGCTCCTGTCGCAATTGCTCTTCACCCTGGTGGCCGCGGTTTCGCTTGCTGCCTTGAGCGTGCTGCTGATTACCGAAGCCATTCGAAGCGCCCAGAGTGTGCTGTTGAGCGAGGCCGCGCAAACGGTTGCCACGGCCATCGGTGACATGCAGCAGCAGTACAACTACCGGGTCAGTTCGGACAGTTCGTGGACTTCCCTGCCCGAGTCAGCCCGCAATGTCTCTTTGCGCGGCATCACGCAAACGGTCCTACGCCCCTATCCAGGGGTCGAAGGCGGGTTCTATGCGGCCCCTGCGTTTCTTGGCTATGCCTTTCCAACCCACGATGCGGCCAGCGCGAAGACCGATGTCCCGGTAGCGGAGCGGCAGTGGATTCTCGACACCGCGCTGCGAAGCCTCGCGTCCGGCGCGATGGAACAACAGGTCATTCGAGGCAACGCCGACTTGCTAGTGATTCAGGCTAAGCCCGACGCCAGCCACACGACGGCGGTATGGGCGATGAAGCGGCTCGCCGGCGCCAACCGGCCTGGCTTTCATCAACGTGAGATGCTGCTGGCTGGGCTGGTGCTCGCGGCGCTCTTAAGCGTTGCCGGGACGCTGGCCACCGGGATCGGGTTGCAGCGAGGCGTGACGCAGGTGAAGCAGGGCTTGGCCAAACTGGAAACCGACTTCACCTACCAGTTGCCGCCGCGATCGGACGAGCTGGGCGAAATCAACAAGTCGATCAACCGGATGGCAACGGTGCGCGGCCATCTGGAGACCGAACTCCGGCGCGAAGACCGGCTTCGGGCACTGGGCCGCCTGGCTTCCGGGCTCGCCCATGAGATTCGTAATCCGCTCAACAGTATCCGGCTCACCATTCAACTGTTGGAGCAGCGGCTGCGCACCAGCTCGATTCGGAGCGAGGATCTGCAGCTGGTCAAAGATGAAGTGGATCGCATGAACACGCTGCTGACGGATCTGCTTGACTTGCAGCGGGTGCGTCTGCCGCGTCCGGATCGACAAGAGTTGGAGCCCGTTGTTCAACGCTGCCTCGATTTGGTGGAGCGCCAGGCCGCGATGCAGGGAAGCCGCGTGGAACTGTTCGCCTTCGAGCACGGGCTGTCGGCCTTCTTTGATGCGCAGAGTCTGACCCAGGCACTGGTGAACCTGCTGCTGAATGCCCTGGAAGCCAGCGGCGAAGGCGGCCTGGTGGAGGTTCGGATCGTTCGGGAAGAGGGAGCTGTGC